>NZ_JAIUHI010000009.1:0-279622 GCF_020165035.1 Mesorhizobium sp. CA6
CGGCCCGCGCCGCGCCAGAACAAGGAATTGACGCATGAACGGACAGAATATCCGCATCCGCCTTAAGGCGTTTGACCACCGGGTGCTCGACGCCTCGACGCGCGAAATCGTGTCGACCGCCAAGCGCACCGGCGCCAACGTCCGCGGCCCAATCCCGCTGCCGACGCGGATCGAAAAATTCACGGTCAACCGGTCGCCCCACGTCGACAAGAAGAGCCGCGAACAGTTCGAGATGCGCACGCACAAGCGGCTGCTCGACATCGTCGATCCGACCCCGCAGACGGTCGATGCTTTGATGAAGCTCGATCTGGCCGCCGGTGTCGACGTCGAGATCAAGCTCTAAGGGAATGAGAGAGCGGTAAGGGGCGGTGCCCCTGGCCCGGAACTCTAAAGGAATTGAACCGATGCGTTCAGGTGTGATTGCAAAGAAGGTGGGAATGACCCGCATCTATAACGATGCTGGCGAACACGTTCCCGTCACCGTTCTCCAGATGGAGAACTGCCAGGTCGTGGCCCAGCGCACGCAGGAGAAGAACGGCTACACCGCCGTCCAGCTCGGCGTTGGCCTTGCCAAGGTGAAGAACACGTCGAAGGCGATGCGCGGCCATTTCGCCGCCGCTTCCGTCGAGCCGAAGGCCAAGGTCGCCGAGTTCCGCGTCTCCGCCGACAACATGATCGACGTCGGCGCCGAGCTGACCGTCGAGCATTTCGTCGCCGGCCAGAAGGTGGACGTCACCGGCACCTCGACCGGCAAGGGTTTCCAGGGCGTGATCAAGCGGCACCACATGGGTGGTGGCCGCGCCACGCACGGTAACTCGGTCTCGCACCGCACGCACGGCTCGACCGGCCAGCGCCAGGACCCCGGCAAGGTGTTCAAGGGCAAGAAGATGGCCGGCCACATGGGCGACACCCGCGTCACCACGCAGAATGTCGAGGTCGTCTCGACCGATGCCGATCGCGGCCTGATCCTGATCCGCGGCGCGGTGCCCGGCGTCAAGGGCGCCTGGATCCTGGTTCGGGACGCCGCCAAGGTTGCGCTGCCGGCCAATGCGCCGAAGCCGGCCGCGATCCGCGCCGCTGCCGCCAAGAACGAAGCCCCGGCCACTGAGGGAGCCGAATAATGGATCTCAAGATCACAACGCTGGGCGGCAAGGACGCCGGCAAGGTGGAACTCTCCGAGGAGATTTTCGGCCTTGACCCGCGCGAGGACATCCTGCAGCGCGTCGTGCGCTGGCAACTCGCCAAGAAGCAGCAGGGCACGCACAAGGCCAAGGGCCGCGCCGAAATCGCGCGCACCGGCGCCAAGATGTACAAGCAGAAGGGTACGGGCCGCGCCCGTCACCACTCGGCTCGCGCTCCGCAGTTCCGAGGCGGCGGCAAGGCACACGGCCCGGTCGTTCGCAGCCATGAGCACGAGCTGCCGAAGAAGGTCCGTGCGCTTGGCCTCAAGCACGCTCTCTCGGCCAAGGCCAAGAGCGCTTCGCTGATCATCGTCGACGAGCTGAAGCTCACCGAAGCCAAGACCAAGGCGCTGGTGGCGAATTTCGAGACGCTGGGGCTGACCAACGCCCTGGTCATCGGTGGCGCCGAGCTTGACCAGAACTTCAAGCTGGCCGCGACCAACATTCCGAACATCGACGTGCTGCCCATCCAGGGCATCAACGTCTACGACATTCTGCGCCGCGGCACGCTGGTCCTTTCGAAGGCCGCCGTCGAGGCTCTCGAGGAGCGCTTTAAATGACCGACCTCCGTCACTACGACGTGATCGTCTCGCCGGCGATCACCGAAAAGTCGACCATGGCTTCCGAGCAGAACCAGGTCGTCTTCAACGTCGCCAAGAAGGCGTCGAAGCCGGAAATCAAGGCTGCCGTGGAGGCTCTCTTCGGCGTCAAGGTGACGGCTGTGAACACGCTCGTCCGCAAGGGCAAGATCAAGCGCTTCCGCGGCACCGTTGGCCGCCAGGGCGACGTCAAGAAGGCGGTTGTGACGCTGGCCGACGGCCAGTCGATCGACGTCGCGACGGGTCTCTGAGCAAGGCCGCGAGGACAGGACAATGGCACTTAAGAAATTTAACCCGGTAACGCCGAGCACCCGCCAGCTGGTCATCGTCGACCGCTCGGGCCTCTACAAGGGCAAGCCCGTCAAGGGCCTGACCGAAGGCCTGACCAAGTCGGGCGGCCGCAACAACTACGGCCGCATCACGGCCCGCTTCATCGGCGGCGGTCACAAGCGTTCGTACCGCATTATCGACTTCAAGCGTAAGAAGTACGACGTCGTCGGCACGGTCGAGCGCATCGAATACGATCCGAACCGCACCGCCTTCATCGCGCTGATCAAGTATGACGACGGCGAGCTGTCCTACATCCTGGCCCCGCAGCGTCTTGCTGCCGGCGACAAGATCGTGGCCGGCGAAGCGGTCGACGTGAAGCCGGGCAACGCGATGCCGCTGGCCTCGATGCCGGTCGGCACGATCGTCCACAACATCGAGCTGAAGCCGGGCAAGGGCGGCCAGGTCGCCCGTTCGGCTGGCGGTTACGCCCAGCTCGTCGGCCGCGACCAGGGCATGGCGATCCTGCGCCTCAACTCGGGCGAGCAGCGTGTCGTGCACGGCTCCTGCATGGCCACCGTCGGCGCCGTGTCGAACCCCGACCACGGCAACATCAACGACGGCAAGGCCGGTCGCACCGTGTGGCGCGGCAAGCGCCCGCACAATCGCGGCGTGGCCATGAACCCGGTCGACCATCCGCATGGCGGCGGCGAAGGCCGCACCTCGGGTGGCCGTCATCCGGTTTCGCCCTGGGGCAAGCCGACCAAGGGCAAGAAGACGCGGTCCAACAAGGCGACCGACAAGTTCATCCTGCGCTCGCGTCATCAGCGCAAGAGCTAAGAAGAGGTAACGCCAAGTGACTCGTTCGATTTGGAAAGGCCCCTTTATCGACGGCTACCTTCTCAAGAAGGTGGACAAGGTTCGTGAAGGCGGTCGCAATGAGGTGATCAAGATGTGGAGCCGTCGCTCCACCATCCTGCCGCAGTTCGTCGGCTTCACCTTCGGTGTCTACAACGGCCAGAAGCACGTTCCCGTCTCGGTGAACGAGGACATGGTCGGCCACAAGTTCGGTGAATTCGCTCCGACCCGGACCTATTACGGTCACGGCGCGGATAAGAAGGCGAAGAGGAAATAATCATGGGCAAGGCCAAAGCTCCGCGCAGGCTTGCTGATAACGAGGCGCGTGCCGTTCTGCGCACGATCCGCATCAGCCCGCAGAAGCTCAACCTGGTTGCCGCGCTGATCCGCGGCAAGAAGGTCGCGACAGCGCTTTCCGATCTCGAATTCTCGGCCAAGCGGATTTCCGGCACGGTCAAGAAGACGCTGGAATCGGCGATCGCCAATGCGGAAAACAATCACGACCTCGACGTCGACGCTCTGATCGTGGCGGAAGCCTATGTCGGCAAGTCGATCGTCATGAAGCGTTTCCACGCTCGTGGCCGCGGCCGCGCCAGCCGTATCGAAAAGCCGTTCTCGCACCTCACGATCGTCGTTCGTGAAGTCGAGGAAAAAGGGGAGGCCGCATAATGGGCCAGAAAGTCAATCCGATCGGGCTGCGTCTCGGCATCAACCGTACCTGGGATTCGCGCTGGTTCGCGAACACCGGCGAATACGGCCAGCTGCTGCACGAAGACCTCAAGATCCGCAAGTATCTCGAGAAGGAACTCAAGCAGGCCGCGATTTCGAAAGTCGTGATCGAGCGCCCGCACAAGAAGTGCCGCGTCACCATCCACGCCGCGCGTCCGGGCCTCATCATCGGCAAGAAGGGCGCCGACATCGAGAAGCTTCGCAAGAAGCTGACCGAGATGACGAAGTCCGAAACGCACCTCAACATCGTTGAAGTGCGCAAGCCGGAAATCGACGCCACGCTGGTCGCCCAGTCGATCGCCCAGCAGCTCGAGCGCCGCATCGCGTTCCGCCGCGCCATGAAGCGTGCCGTTCAGTCAGCCATGCGTCTCGGCGCCGAAGGCATCCGCATCAACTGCTCCGGCCGTCTCGGCGGCGCCGAGATCGCGCGCATGGAGTGGTACCGCGAAGGCCGCGTGCCGCTGCATACGCTGCGCGCCGACGTCGACTACGGCACGGCCGAGGCGAACACGGCCTACGGCATCTGCGGCGTCAAGGTGTGGGTGTTCAAGGGCGAGATCCTCGAGCATGACCCGATGGCTTCCGAGCGCCGTGCAACCGAAGGCGATGCCGCGCATGGCGGCGGCGGTGCTGGCGGTGAGCGCGAACGCGGCCGCCGTCGCGAGAACGCCTGAGACATTTGAGAATTTGGAGTTAGAACGATGCTGCAGCCAAAGCGCACAAAGTTCCGCAAGCAGTTCAAGGGCCGTATCCACGGTGCCGCCAAGGGCGGCACCAACCTGGATTTCGGCGGTTTCGGGCTGAAGGCGCTTGAGCCGAACCGCGTCACCGCGCGCGAGATCGAGGCGGCCCGCCGCGCGATCACCCGCGAGATGAAGCGCGCCGGCCGCGTCTGGATCCGGGTGTTCCCGGACCTGCCGGTCACCTCGAAGCCGACCGAAGTCCGCATGGGTAAGGGCAAGGGCGCCGTCGACTACTGGGCGGCGCGCGTCAAGCCCGGCCGTATCATGTTCGAGATCGACGGCGTCAGCGAGGAGACCGCTCGTGAAGCGCTGCGTCTCGGCGCCGCCAAGCTCTCGGTCAAGACGCGCTTCGTGCAGCGCATCGCAGAATAAGGACAGGCGATCATGAAAGCCGAAGATATCCGGACCAAGACCCAGGATCAGCTGACCGACGACCTGGCCGCTCTCAAGAAGGAGCAGTTCAACCTGCGCTTCCAGAAGGCCACCGGCCAGCTCGAAAAGACCGCGCGCGTGAAGCAGGTCCGCAAGGACATCGCGCGCATCAAGACCATCGCCGCGGAAAAAGCCGCGGCCAAGAAGGGTTAAGACCATGCCAAAGCGCATCCTGCAGGGCACCGTCGTCAGCGACAAGAACGAGAAGACGGTCGTGGTCAAGGTCGAGCGTCGCTTCACGCATCCCGTGATGAAGAAGACCGTGCGCATGACCAAGAAGTACAAGGCGCACGACGAGAACAACGCCCACAAGGTCGGCGACCAGGTGTTCATCCAGGAATCGAAGCCGATTTCCAAGGACAAGCGCTGGGTTGTCGTCTCTTCGGATCAGGCTTGATCCGGGCGAACGAACCGAATTTTGGACAGACCGGGGAGGGGTGAAGAACCCGTCCCGTTAGAAAAGAAGAAGGCGGCCAGTCATGATTCAGATGCAAACAAACCTCGACGTCGCGGATAATTCCGGCGCCCGTCGTGTCATGTGCATCAAGGTGCTGGGCGGCTCGAAGCGGAAATACGCCTCCGTCGGCGACATCATCGTGGTGTCGATCAAGGAAGCCATTCCGCGCGGCCGCGTTAAGAAGGGCGATGTGATGAAGGCGGTCGTGGTTCGCACGGCCAAGGACATCCGCCGCCCGGACGGCAGCGTGATCCGTTTCGACAAGAACGCGGCCGTTCTCGTCGACAATAAGAAAGAGCCGATCGGCACCCGTATCTTCGGACCGGTTCCGCGCGAATTGCGCGCCAAGAACCACATGAAGATCATCTCGCTCGCGCCTGAAGTGCTGTAAGGAGCCGGACCAATGCAAAAGATCAAAAAAGGCGACAAGGTCGTCGTGCTTGCCGGCAAGGACAAGGGCCGTTCGGGCGAAGTCCTGTCGGTGCAGCCGAAGGAAGACACCGCGGTCGTCCGCGGCGTGAACCTCATTCGCCGTCACCAGAAGCAGACCCAGTCGCAAGAGGCCGGGATCATCACCAAGGAAGCGCCGATCCACCTGTCGAATATCGCGCTGGCCGACCCCAAGGACGGCAAGCCGACCCGCGTCGGCTTCACCATCCAGAAGGATGGCAAGAAGGTGCGCGTCGCCAAGCGTTCGGGAGAAGTCATCAATGGCTAAGGCTGAAACCAAGCAGGCAACTGCCAAGAACGAGCCGCGCCTCAAGAAGGTCTACAACGAGATCATCCGCAAGGCGATGCAGGAGCAGTTCGGCTACGACAATGACATGCAGGTTCCGCGCATCGACAAGATCGTGCTGAACATGGGTGTCGGCGAAGCAACCGCAGACTCCAAGAAGCCCTCGGTCGCGGCCGAGGATCTCGCGCTGATCGCCGGCCAGAAGGCCGTCGTCACCCGCGCCCGCAACTCGATTGCCGGCTTCAAGGTGCGCGAGAACATGCCGATCGGCGCCAAGGTCACGCTGCGCAAGGAACGCATGTACGAGTTCCTCGACCGCCTGGTGAACATCGCGCTGCCGCGCGTTCGCGACTTCCGCGGACTGAACCCGAAGAGCTTTGACGGCCGTGGCAACTATGCCATGGGCATCAAGGAACACATCGTGTTCCCGGAGATCAACTACGACAAGGTTGATCAGGTCTGGGGCATGGACGTCATCGTTTGTACGACGGCGAAGACGGACGACGAGGCAAGAGCGCTGCTCAAGGCCTTCAACTTCCCCTTCCGCCAGTAACGGCAGCGAAAAAGGAAACATCTGAAATGGCAAAGACCAGCTCAGTCGAGAAGAACAACCGGCGCCGCAAGCTCGCCGACCAGTACGCCGCCAAGCGCACGGCGCTCAAGGCCATCATCATGGATCAGTCCAAGCCGATGGAAGAGCGTTTCCGCGCCCAGTTGAAGCTTTCGGCGCTGCCGCGCAACTCGGCCAAGATCCGCATCCGCAATCGCTGCGAGGTGACGGGCCGTCCGCGCGCCTACTATCGCAAGCTGAAGCTTTCGCGTATCGCGCTTCGCGATCTGGGCAATACCGGCCAGATCCCGGGCCTTGTCAAGTCGAGCTGGTAAGGAGACACTGAGATGTCATTGAGCGATCCTCTCGGCGATATGCTGACCCGCATCCGCAACGCCTATGGCCGCAAGAAGTCGAGCGTTTCGACCCCGGCCTCGCGTCTGCGTGCCCGCGTCCTCGAAGTGCTGAAGTCGGAAGGCTATATCCGCGACTACAGCCAGACCGACTTCGAAAACGGCAAGTCGGAAATCGAGATCGAGCTGAAATATTTCGACGGCGCCCCGGTTGTGCGCGAGATCGAGCGCGTCTCGAAGCCTGGCCGTCGCGTCTATGTCTCGGCCAAGTCGATCCCGCACGTCGCCAACGGCCTCGGCATCGCCATCCTTTCGACGCCGAAGGGCGTCATGGCCGACCATGAAGCGCGCGAGCAGAATGTCGGCGGCGAAATCCTCTGCCAGATCTTCTGATCGGCCAAGAGATTGATGAATGGGCTTCGGTTCTCGGGATCGCGCCCGGGAACTGGAACCTGAAACGAAAGAAGTGACGAGGACAACAAAATGTCTCGTATCGGAAAGAAACCCGTTTCGCTGCCGCAAGGCGTGACCGCGTCCGTCAACGGCCAGACCGTGACGGCGAAGGGCCCCAAGGGCGAGCTGAAGTTCGTGGTGAACGACGAAGTGCTGGTGAAGATGGAGAACAACGAGATCTCCGTCGAGCCGCGCGACCAGACCAAGACCGCCCGCTCCAAGTGGGGCATGTCGCGCACGCAGATCGTCAACATCCTGCAGGGCGTGAAGGACGGCTTCGAGAAGAAGCTCGAGATCACCGGCGTCGGCTATCGCGCGGCGTTGCAGGGCAAAAACCTGCAGCTGGCGCTCGGCTTCAGCCACGACGTGGTCTATCAGACGCCGCAGGGCATCACCATCACGGTGCCGAAGCCGACCGAAATCACGGTCTCCGGCATCGACAAGCAACAGGTCGGCCAGGTCGCAGCCGAGATCCGCGAATATCGCGGTCCCGAGCCCTATAAGGGCAAGGGCGTGCGCTATGCCGACGAGCGCATCGTGCGCAAGGAAGGCAAGAAGAAGTAATAGGCCTGGCCCCGAGAAGTTGCAGACTTTTCGAAAAGGGCCAAGCCGCAGAAGTGTAACGCCGCGGGGAGCGGCCGCGGGAGCCTTGGCCTACCGCACAGGGTTGCCCCCGTTTTCTGAAGGCAAGGAACTGACATTATGGCAAGCCCCAAAGAAACCATCCAGCGCCGCGCGCAGCGCGTGCGCCGCCAGCTGAAGAAGGTCGCCGGCGAGCGTCCGAGGCTTTCGGTGCACCGCACCTCGAAGAACATCTACGTCCAGGTGATCGACGACGCCAACGGCCACACGCTGGCCGCCGCCTCGACGCTCGAGAAGGACCTCAAGGGTTCGCTCAAGACCGGCGCCGACACCGCAGCCGCGACCGCGGTCGGCAAGCTGATCGCCGAGCGTGCCGCCAAGGCCGGCGTCAAGGAAGTCGTCTTCGACCGCGGCCCGTACATCTATCACGGCCGCGTCAAGGCGCTGGCCGAGGCTGCCCGCGAAGGCGGTCTCAGCTTCTAATGCTTGATCCCGAACCGAGAGGTCCGCGCAGCGAAAAGTTGCAGACTTTTCGGACAAGATCATGCAAAGGAAAAGTTCGCCGCCGGCGACCCTAAAGCGGCGTCGGCAAACAGCAACCCGTGCTTCCGGAAAAGAACAAGGAACAGGATATGGCACAGGAACGTAGAGAAGGCGGCCGCGGCCGCGAGCGCGAAGAGCGTGACGACGGCATGGTGGACAAGCTCGTCCACATCAACCGCGTCGCCAAGGTGGTGAAGGGCGGCCGTCGTTTCGGTTTTGCCGCTCTCGTCGTCGTCGGCGACCAGAAGGGCCGCGTCGGCTTCGGCCACGGCAAGGCGCGCGAAGTGCCGGAAGCGATCCGCAAGGCGACCGAGTCGGCCAAGCGCGACATGATCTTCGTGCCGCTGCGTTCGGGCCGCACGCTGCATCACGACGTCGAGGGCCGCTGGGGCGCCGGACGCGTTCTGCTGCGCGCCGCCAAGCAAGGTACCGGCATCATCGCCGGCGGTCCGATGCGCGCCGTCTTCGAGACGCTCGGCATGCATGACGTGGTCGCCAAGTCGATGGGTTCGTCGAACCCCTACAACATGGTTCGCGCCACCTTCGACGCGCTGAAGAGCCAGATGCATCCGAAGGATGTGGCTGCCGCGCGCGGCATCAAGTACTCGACCCTTCAGGCCCGCCGCGGCACCGCCGTTGCGGCTGAAGAATAGTCGACGCTGACCAGGGATTTCGACCATGGCCAAGAAAGCTACCAAGACCATCACCGTCGAGCAGATCGGCTCTCCGATCCGCCGGCCGAAGGAGCAGCGCGCGACGCTGGTCGGCCTCGGCCTGAACAAGATGCACAAGCGGCGCACGCTGGAAGATACCCCTTCGGTGCGCGGCATGATCGCCGCCGTCCAGCACCTCGTCCGCGTCGTGGACGAGGCCTGAACGGAAGGGCAGGAGAAGAAACATGAAACTCAACGATCTGCGTGACAAGGACGGCGCGACGCACTCCAAGAAGCGTCTCGGCCGCGGCATCGGTTCCGGCTCGGGCAAGACCGCCGGTCGCGGCGTCAAGGGCCAGAAGGCCCGCTCTGGCGTTGCCATCAACGGCTTCGAGGGTGGCCAGATGCCGCTCTATCGGCGCCTGCCGAAGCGCGGCTTCAATAACATCTTCGCCAAGAGCTTCACTGTCGTGTCGCTGGCCTGCATCCAGGCTGCTGTCGATGCCAAGAAGCTCGACGCCAAGGCGACCGTGACGGCCGAGGCCCTGGTTGCCGCCGGCGTCATCCGCCGCGCCAAGGACGGCGTGCGCGTGCTCTCCGACGGCGAACTCAAGGCCAAGCTGTCCTTCGACGTCGCTGGCGCCTCCAAGGCTGCGATCGAGAAGATCGAGAAGGCCGGCGGTTCGGTGAAGCTGCCGGAAGCGGCCGCCGCCGAGTAACGGCGATTTGAAGCGCGGCCGACCGGGATGACTTCGCATATTCCGTCGAACCGCGCTTTGACCGGATGAATTGGGCGGCCGCGTCAACGCGGCCGCTTGCATGTTTACGGTCCCGAGCTTATCTCGTGAGCTTCGGTGACACGCGCCGCCTGAGCTGCGGCATCGAGCGCGACGTAGAAATCAAAGAAGTAGAGCATGATGTCGTCCGAAAACCGCTCCACATTTTTCGGCATCGTGCTCTAGCGGAGAATCAGGCATGGCCTCGGCTGCTGAACAACTAGCCTCCAATCTGAATTTCGCGGCCTTCGCCAAGGCCGAGGATCTCAAGAAGCGCATCTGGTTCACCATCGGCGCGCTGCTCGTCTACCGCCTCGGCACCTATATCCCGCTTCCCGGCATCAACCCCGATGCTTTCGCCCAGGCCTTCTCCTCGCAGAGCAAGGGCGTGCTCGGCATGTTCAACATGTTCGCCGGCGGCGCCGTGCAGCGCATGGCGATCTTCGCGCTGGGCATCATGCCCTACATCTCCGCCTCCATCATCATGCAGCTGATGACCTCGGTCATCCCGTCGCTGGAAACGCTGAAGAAGGAAGGCGAGCAGGGCCGCAAGATCATCAACCAGTACACGCGCTACGGCACCGTGCTCCTGGCGCTGATCCAGGCCTACGGCATTTCGATCGGCCTCGAGGGCGGCAACGGTATCGTCAACGATCCCGGCATGTTCTTCCGCATCTCGACAGTCGTCACGCTCGTCGGCGGCACCATGTTCCTGATGTGGCTCGGCGAGCAGATCACCGCGCGCGGCATCGGCAACGGCATTTCGCTGATCATCTTCTCCGGCATCGTCGCGGGCCTGCCGCGCGCGATCTCCGGCACGCTGGAACTCGGCCGTACCGGCGCGCTGTCGACGGGCCTCATCCTCGCGATCATCGTGCTGGCCATCATCGTCATTGCGCTCATCGTCTTCTTCGAACGCGCGCAGCGGCGCCTGCTCATCCAGTATCCGAAGCGCCAGGTCGGCAATCGCATGTTCCAGGGCGATACCTCGCATTTGCCGCTGAAGCTCAACACCTCCGGCGTCATCCCGCCGATCTTCGCGTCCTCGCTGCTGCTTCTGCCGGCGACCGTGGCGGGCTTCTCGCAGGCGACCAACCTGCCGGCCTGGGCAAGCACGATTCTCGCCTCGCTCGGCCACGGCCAGCCGCTCTACATGATCTTCTATGCGGGCATGATCATCTTCTTCGCCTTCTTCTACACGGCGATCGTCTTCAACCCGAAGGACACAGCCGACCAGCTCAAGAAGCACTCCGGCTTCATCCCGGGCTATCGGCCGGGCGAGCGCACCGCCGACTACATCGACTATGTTCTGACGCGCATTACCGTCATCGGCGCCATTTACCTGGTGCTGGTCTGTCTGCTGCCGGAGTTCCTGATTTCGGCGACTGGCGTACCTTTCTACCTCGGTGGCACATCGCTTCTGATCGTGGTCAGTGTCACGCTCGATACGGTGGCGCAGATTCAGGGTCACCTGATCGCGCACCAGTATGAGGGCCTGATCAAGAAGTCGAAGTTGCGCGGGGGGAAGAGGAGCAGATGAGGCTGATTTTGCTTGGGCCGCCAGGAGCGGGCAAGGGGACACAAGCACAAAGACTGGTTGAAAAACACGGCATCCCCCAGCTCTCGACGGGTGACATGCTGCGTGCCGCCGTCCAGGCCGGAACCGAGGTCGGCAAGCGTGCCAAGGCGGTGATGGATGCCGGTGAGCTGGTCTCGGATGCGATCGTCAACGCCATCGTCGCCGAGCGTATCGATCAGCCGGATTGCGCCAAGGGATTCATCCTCGACGGCTATCCGCGCACGCTGGTCCAGGCCGACGCGGTCGAGGCCATGCTTGCCGAACGCGGCATAGCGCTCGACACCGTCATAGAGCTCGTCGTCGACGACAAGGCGCTGGTTGGCCGAATCGTCAAACGCGCCGAGGACGCCAAGGCCGCCGGCCAGCCTGTGCGCAAGGACGACAACCCGGAGGTGTTCGAGGAACGCCTGCGCGAATACTACAAGAAGACGGCGCCGCTGACCGGCTACTACTACGCCAAGGGCAAGCTCAAGACCGTCGACGGCATGGCCAGTATGGATGCCGTGACCGCCGAGATCGGCAAGGTGCTCGCGGCCGCGGTGAAGTAGACCGGGCCGACACTAAAGATAGCGCTTGGCGACAATTAACGATTGCGCTTGACTGGAGTGGGCCGTTGGGGTATGGCGGCCCGTCTTCCTATCAGGCATGGACTTTGCTTGCCCTTGCGGGCAAGGCATCCGCTTTGAACCAGGAAACTCCCGCAAGGGCCGGCCTCCACCGGACGCGGGGCAACTTCGACAGCGCCGGCTCGCCCGGCCCAAATGGAGAAAGAGAAGAAAATGGCTCGTATAGCCGGCGTCAACATTCCGACCAACAAGCGCGTCGTCATCGCGCTTCAGTACATTCACGGCATCGGCAAGAAGTTTGCCCAGGAGATCGTCGACAAGGTCGGCATCCCGGCGGACCGCCGCGTCAACCAGCTGACCGACGCGGAAGTGCTGCAGATCCGCGAGACGATCGACCGCGACTACCAGGTCGAAGGCGACCTGCGCCGCGAAGTCTCGATGAACATCAAGCGGCTCATGGACCTCGGCTGCTACCGCGGCCTGCGTCATCGCCGCTCGCTGCCGGTCCGCGGCCAGCGCACGCATACCAACGCCCGCACCCGCAAGGGCCCGGCCAAGGCGATCGCCGGCAAGAAGAAGTAATTGAGCGAATAGCGAGTAGCGGTTAGCGAGTAGGGGACCCTATTCGCTATTCCCTACTCACTACTCGCTTTTCCAAGGTGGAGCCGCTGGCATTACGGCGGTGTAGAGATCAACTGAAAGGAATACCATGGCCAAGGAAGCCGCTCGTGTTCGCCGTCGCGAACGCAAGAACATTTCGTCGGGCGTTGCCCACGTCAATTCGACCTTCAACAACACCATGATCACCATCACCGACGCGCAGGGCAATTCGATCGCCTGGTCGTCGGCCGGTGCCCAGGGTTTCAAGGGTTCGCGCAAGTCGACCCCGTTCGCAGCCCAGATGGCTGCCGAGGACGTCGCCAAGAAGGCGCAGGAACACGGCATGCGCATGCTCGAGGTCGAGGTCTGCGGACCCGGCTCCGGTCGTGAATCGGCGCTCCGCGCGCTGCAGGCGGCGGGCTTCACCATCACCTCGATCCGTGACGTGACGCCGATCCCGCACAATGGCTGCCGCCCGCGCAAGAAGCGCCGCGTCTGATTTTTAAACGCCGCGCGAACGCCAAGGCGATCCTCCGCGGTTTTCCGTGTCGCCCGCCACGATTGGATGGTGGCGGGGCAAAGGAAGGAAGACTTTTATGATCCAGAAAAACTGGCAGGAACTGATCAAGCCGAACAAGATCGAGTTCTCGTCGAAGAAGAAGACGCTGACCACGCTGGTGGCCGAGCCGCTCGAACGCGGCTTTGGCCTGACGCTGGGCAACGCGCTGCGGCGTGTGCTTCTGTCTTCGCTGCGCGGCGCGGCTGTCACCGCCGTGCAGATCGACGGCGTGCTGCACGAATTCTCGTCCATCGCCGGCGTGCGCGAGGACGTGACCGACATCGTGCTCAACATCAAGGAAATCGCCATCCGCATGGAAGGCGATGGCCCCAAGCGCATGGTCGTGCGCAAGCAGGGCCCGGGCGCCGTGCTCGCCGGCGACATCCAGACGGTCGGCGACGTCGAAATCCTCAACCCCGACCACGTGATCTGCACGCTGGACGAGGGCGCCGAGATCCGCATGGAGTTCACCGTCGACACCGGCAAGGGCTATGTGCCGGCCGAGCGCAACCGCGCCGAGGACGCGCCGATCGGGCTGATCCCGGTCGACAGCCTCTATTCGCCGGTCAAGAAGGTCTCCTACAAGGTCGAGAATACCCGCGAGGGCCAGGTTCTCGACTATGACAAGCTGACCATGACGATCGAGACCAACGGCTCGATTTCGGGCGAGGACGCGGTCGCTTTCGCCGCCCGCATCCTGCAGGACCAGCTTGGCCTGTTCGTCAACTTCGACGAGCCGCAGAAGGAAGTCGCCACCGAGGCCGTCACCGAGCTCGCCTTCAACCCGGCGCTGCTCAAGAAGGTCGACGAGCTCGAGCTTTCGGTGCGTTCGGCCAACTGCCTGAAGAACGACAACATCGTCTACATCGGCGACCTGATCCAGAAGACCGAAGCCGAGATGCTGCGCACCCCGAACTTCGGCCGCAAGTCGCTGAACGAGATCAAGGAAGTGCTGGCGGCCATGGGCCTCCATCTCGGCATGGAAGTGCCGGACTGGCCGCCGGAAAACATCGAAGACCTCGCCAAGCGTTACGAAGACCAATATTGAGCATGAATTCCAAGGATCGGCGGCGAGAGCCGCTCGATCCGACGGTCATGCGGAAAACCATCAGAGGCCGTGGCCTCTTGAACAACTGAAGAAGGAAAAGAGCCATGCGCCACGGTTTCAAAGGCCGTCGTTTCGCCCGCAGCATCAGCCACCGCAAGTCGATGTTCGCCAATCTCGCCGTGTCGCTGATCGAGCACGAGCAGATCGTCACCACCTTGCCGAAGGCGAAGGACCTGCGTCCGATCGTCGAGAAGCTGGTGACGCTCGGCAAGCGCGGCGACCTGCACGCCCGCCGCCAGGTGATCGCGCAGATCGGCAATGAAGGCGTCGTCAAGCGACTGTTCGAGACCATCGCCCCGCGCTACGCCACCCGCAATGGCGGCTATCTGCGCATCATGAAGGCGGGCTTCCGCAAGGGCGACAACGCCGCGATGGCGGTGATCGAATTCGTCGATCGCGATACCTCGGCCAAGGGCGCCGCCGACCGCGCCCGCATAGAGGCTGAGGGCGCCAACGAGGAAGCCGCGGCCGCCTGAGGTCGCTGTTTCGTCAATGACTTCGAGGGGCCTACGGGCCCCTTTTGCATTTGGAGCAGGTTTGAGCGGGTGAGCGGAATTTCACGCCCAGGCTCAAGCTTTTGCGCGACAAGTGTCGCATTTGTGTGCATTAGCCTTTCATTCTGCACATTCGTCGAGACAATGGCGCCCTATCTGGAGGGATTCGAGAATGCACCTCAAACGACTGTTTCTTGTTGCCGCGCTGGCGGTCTTCGCCGCGGCACCGGCCGCAAGACAGGCTTTTGCCGAGGACGCCGCCAAGCCGGCCGATCCGGGCCTCTCCGACGTGCTGACCGATCTGTTGCATGGCGTCGAAGGCGAGAACGGCACGTCCGGCCCCGACAAGCGCGTGCCGTTCGGCCGCGAGGAGGTGCAGCTCTCCTTCGCGCCGCTGGTCAAGCAGACGGCGCCGGCCGTCGTGAATGTCTATGCCTCGCAGACCGCAAAGGTGACGTCACCTTTCGAAGGCGATCCCTTCTTCGAGGAGTTCTTCGGCCGTGCCCAGCCGCGCGCCCAGTCCTCGCTGGGTTCCGGCGTGCTGGTCGATCCGAGCGGCGTGATCGTCACCAACTTCCACGTCATCAAAGATGCTGACGAGGTGAAGGTCGCGACCGCCGACGGGCGCGAGTTCACCTCAAAGGTCATGCTCAAGGACGAGACACTCGATCTCGCGGTGCTCAAGATCTCGGCCGACAAGCCGTTTCCGGTGATTGCCATCGGCGATTCCGACGCGCTTGAGGTCGGCGACCTTGTGCTCGCCATCGGCAATCCGTTCGGTGTCGGCCAGACCACCACCAGCGGCATTGTCTCGGCGCTCGCCCGCAGCCATATCGGCGTTTCGGATTCGGGCTATTTCATCCAGACCGATGCCGCCATCAATCCCGGAAACTCCGGCGGCGCCCTGATCAACATGGGCGGCCAGCTGGTCGGCATCAACACGGCCATCTACAGCCGCAGCGGCGGTTCGATCGGCATCGGCTTCGCCATTCCTTCGAACATGGTGCGCGCCTTCGCCGACGCCGCCAAGGCCGGGCTCGACTTCTTCGAGCGTCCCTATATCGGAGCGGAATTCGAACTGGTGACGCCGCAGATCGCAGAGTCGCTCGGCATGGAGAAACCCACCGGCGCATTGGTGTCGTCCGTGGACGCCACCGGGCCTGCTGGCAAGGCCGGCCTGAAGCCTGGCGACGTCATCCTGTCGCTCAACAACACGCCGGTCGAAAGCATCGAGGCGCTCGACTACCGCATGGCGACGCTGTCGATCGGCACCAAGGCGACCTTCGCCGTGCTGAGCAAGGGGCAGCAGGCGACGTTGGAGATTCCGCTGGAGCGCGCGCCGGAAGGCGCCAAGCCTAGCGAGGTCACCTTGCGTGGCCGCAGTCCCTTTTCCGGCGCCAAGGTGGCGGAACTGTCACCCAGGCTTGCCCAGCGGCTTGGCCTTCGCACCGATCTCAAGGGCGTCACCGTCATCGATATCAGCCGCGATTCGCCGGCCGCCGATTTCGGTTTCCAGCCGGGCGACATCGTGCGCGAGGTGAACGGCACCACCATCGAGACCGCGGCGACACTGGCGCAGGTTGCCCAGCAGGACACGCGCTGGTGGCGCTTTACCGTCGAGCGCGGCGGGCAGATACTGCGCCAGGTGTTGCGTTATTGAGGCGATCTGCCCATTTAGAGCATGATCATGATCCCGAACCGAAGGCCGGCGTAGCAAGAAGTGGGAGCCGGCGTTCGGATAAGATGGTGCTCGCAAAAGAGCGGAATCGCGTTTCAACCAAAAGACTTGCATGGCAGATCTGTTCAGTTCCGATGAGCCGGAGAAGGCGCCGCCCGGGCGGCCGCTGGCCGATCGGTTGCGCCCGAAAAACCTCGGCGAGGTCGTCGGGCAGGAGCATCTGACCGGCCCTGACGGCGCGCTGACCAGGTTGATCGATTCGGGTTCGCTCGGCTCGATGATTTTCTGGGGTCCGCCCGGCACCGGCAAGACGACGGTGGCGCGGCTGCTCGCCGGCGAGACCAATCTCGCCTTCGAGCAGATCTCTGCTGTGTTTTCCGGTGTCGCGGATCTCAAGAAAGTGTTCGAGGCGGCCAAGCTCAGGCGCTCCAATGGCCGCCAGACGCTGCTCTTCGTCGACGAGATCCATCGCTTCAACCGCGCCCAGCAGGACGGGTTTTTGCCGGTGATGGAAGACGGCACCGTAGTGCTGGTCGGCGCCACGACGGAGAACCCGTCCTTCGAATTGAATGCCGCGCTTTTGTCCCGCGCGCGCGTGCTGGTGTTCCGTTCGCTGGGTGAGGACAGCATCGCCAAGCTTCTGGCCCGGGCGGAAGAAACAGAGGGCAGGGCGCTGCCGCTCGACGAAGAAGCGCGCGCCATGCTGATCCGCATGGCGGATGGCGACGGCCGCGCCTCGCTGACGCTGGCTGAGGAAGTCTGGCGCGCCGCCAAGAAAGGCGAGGTGTTCGGGCCAGAAGGCCTGCAGCGCGTCATCCAGCGCCGTGCGCCCATCTACGACAAGGGCCAGGACGGCCATTACAATCTGATCTCGGCGCTACACAAATCGGTGCGCGGCTCCGATCCGGATGCCGCGCTTTATTACCTCGCCCGCATGTTCGATGCCGGCGAGGATCCGCTCTATCTCGGCCGCCGGCTCGTGCGCATGGCGGTGGAGGATATCGGACTCGCCGACCCACAGGCGCTTGTCGTGGCCAATGCGGCCAAGGACGCCTATGACTATCTAGGCTCGCCAGAGGGCGAGCTCGCCTTTGCCCAGGCCGCCGTTTATCTCGCCACGGCGCCGAAATCGAACGCGGTCTACACTGCCTTCAAGGCCGCGACCGCGGCAGCCAAGGAGTTCGGCTCGCTGCTGCCGCCCAAGCACATCCTCAACGCGCCGACCAAGCTGATGAAGCAGGAGGATTACGGCGCCGGCTATCGCTACGACCATGACGAGCCGGAGGCGTTTTCAGGCCAGGACTATTTTCCGGAGAAGATGGGCCGGCGCACTTTCTACGATCCGCCGGAACGCGGTTTCGAGCGCGATATCCGCAAGCGGCTGGAATACTGGGCGAAGCTGCGAAGCGAACGGAACAGCTGAGTTACGCGGCCCGGCGGTCGGCACGCTTCGACGCGAAGCCGCGTTGTGGTGGACCACACTGCTGCGGCATTGTGCCGGGAAACAAAAAATCCTATCAAGACGCACGGCTGGCGGGGGTCGCCGTGATGTTGTCCCATGGAACAGGATCGCGCTCCCGCGCGAATGACAATGACAAAGCAAACCGTCAAGACGCTCCGCAAGGCCGCCATCGCCGTTGTAGTTCTTGCGCTCGCCTTCTACTTCATTCCGATCCTGACCACCATCTGGGTCGTCTGCGGCCTGGTCGATGTCATGCGCAACGACCAGAAGAACCAGAACCTGTTCGAGCGCTACTTCCTCGGCAATGGCCTGTTCACCTGGCTGTTGTCGCCGTTCAATCTGATCGTCGACCTTCTCAGCTACCGCAACCCCGGCGTCTGGAAGCCCGAGCAGTTCCCCGAGGACTATCAGCGCGAGATCAACGAGGTGCTGGGCGTCTTCAAGGCGCGCAAGGACGAGATCATCGCCGATATCGATGCCAATTTTGGCGCCGGCCGCCGCGGCATGTATGTCTACCAGTGGTACGGCAAGCACAAGATCGACAACGTCCCCGAATTCAACAAGGACTACAAATACATTAAGACGATCGCGGTATCCGTTTTCAGCAAGCGCGAATCGACGTCCTGGCATTTCGGTCCGCTCCGGCTCAGCCTGCGCATTCTCTACAATCTGATACCGGTGAAGGCCGAGATCTTCGTCCAGTGCGGCAGCAAGAAGAACTACTGGTACGACAATCCGCTGTTCATCTTCGACGACACCCTGTTCCACCGCTCGGTCAACGAATATGACGGCCGCCGCTACTGCGTCTTCGTCGATATCATCCGGCCGTCTCCGTTTCCCAGGCTGATCGCGGGCCTTCTCGCCATCGTCTCCGTCAGCGTGGAGCGTATCAATTCGGTCTTCTACAAGAACTGGAAGATGATCGGCTCGTCGAAGCCGAAGGCGGCCGCCAACTGACCACGGCGGAACCTCGCCTCGATCCGCCTTAAACCAACGTCCAATGGCGCGGACGAACCGCGACCTTTAGGACTCCAGCGCGGCTCCAGGACACGCGTAGCGATTTTTCGTCGGGAATTGCGCAAGATCAAATACGCGTTCCGGCCGGCGTTCTATCGAAAGCTGACCCGCAACTGGTAGCGGAATAGTCTACCGAGCATGATGACTGAGCGGCAGGAGGTTCCGCTCACCGGGAGGATTAGGTTGATTGGACGGCAGCCAGCCGTGCACGCGGACCAGGTCCAGGCCTCGGTCGCCAAGAGCGACGCAGCCCACTCGGCGGTCGTCGCTTCGTGGCGGCGGTCCCTCCAATTGCACGGCCTGGACCCCGCAGCACGCACGGCGCCGCGGCGGCTGACCGAAGGCGAGCTCAGGCTCACGAGGCAGCGCATGGAGCGGTTGATCCGCGCGGCCGAACCCAGCCTCAATCGGCTCTATCTCGCCGTGGGCGGCGTCGGCTGCTGCGTCATGCTGGCGGATCGAGACGGCATCCCGGTCGAGCGACGGGGCGCCGTCGCGGACGACGAGACATTCGATCAATGGGGCCTGTGGACCGGCACCGTCTGGAGCGAGGACAGCGAAGGTACCAACGGCATCGGCACCTGCATCGCCGACCAGCGCGCTCTGACCATCCACCGCGATCAGCATTTCTTCTCCCGCAACACGCTGCTGAGCTGCACCACGGCTCCGGTCTATGACCATGAAGGCAATCTGGCGGCGGCGCTCGATGTCTCGTCCTGCCGGTCGGACCTGACCGAGGGCTTTGTCCAGCTCATCGCGGTCGCCGTCGGCGACGCCGCGCGCCGGATCGAAGCGGAAAATTTCCGCATGGTGTTTTCGGATGCCCGCATCTTGCTCGCACCTGTCACCGAGCGCAGCGCCGGTGCGCTGATAGCGGTCGATTCGGATGATCTTGTGATCGGCGCGACGCGCTCTGCCCGTCTTGGTCTCGGCATAACGCGGGAAGCGCTGGCGAGAGGACTGCTTGCCGCCGATATTCTCGGCGACTGCGCAAAGACCGCTGAGGATTTGGACGATGCCGAACGTGGTGTGGTTCAGCGGGCGCTGGCGCGCGCCGGCGGCAACGTCTCGGCCGCCGCGCAGAACCTCGGCATCTCCCGCGCCACCCTGCATCGCAAGCTCGCCCGCTTCGACATTCGCCGCCCGCATTGATTGCGGCCCCACTGTCGCAGTTCTGCGACAGTCGGGCGCCACGATCATCCAGCCCCGGGCTGACAAGCCAACGCCGATCCGCAACCCTTCCTCCCATAGCGCCGCATCCCGCGGCGTGCTCATTGGGAGGCAATGATGAACAAGGTGGAATTCTCGCGCGCGGCCAAGGTTCCTTTCGCCAAGCGCTACGACAACTTTATCGGCGGCAAGTGGGCGGCGCCGCTCTCCGGCAGATATTTCGAAAACATCTCGCCGGTCACCGGCCGGCCGCTCTGCGAAATCGCCCGGTCGGACGCAAATGACATCGAGGCCGCGCTTGATGCAGCCCACAAAGCCAAGGACGCCTGGGGCAAGACCAGCCCCGCGGCCCGCGCGCTGATCCTCAACCGCATCGCAGATCGCATGGAAGACAATCTCGACCTGCTGGCGCTCGCCGAGACCTGGGACAATGGCAAGCCGATCCGCGAGACGACCGCCGCCGACCTGCCTCTGGCCATCGACCATTTCCGCTATTTCGCCGGCGTGCTGCGCAGCCAGGAAGGCTCGATCTCCGAAATCGACCACGACACCGTCGCCTACCACTTCCATGAGCCGCTCGGTGTCGTCGGCCAGATCATTCCGTGGAACTTCCCGCTGCTGATGGCGGTGTGGAAGGTGGCGCCGGCGCTCGCCGCCGGCAATTGCGTGGTGCTGAAGCCCGCCGAGCAGACACCCGCCACGATCATGCTGTGGGCCGACCTCATCGGTGACCTCTTGCCCGAAGGCGTGCTCAACATCGTCAACGGCTTCGGCCTTGAGGCCGGCAAGCCGCTCGCCTCGTCGAACCGCATTGCCAAGATCGCTTTCACCGGCGAGACCACCACCGGCCGCCTGATCTCGGAATATGCCAGCCGGAACCTCATTCCGGTGACGCTTGAGCTTGGCGGCAAGTCGCCCAACATCTTCTTCCAGGATGTGACGGCCGAAGACGACGATTTCTTCGACAAGGCGATCGAGGGCTTCGTCATGTTCGCGCTCAACCAGGGCGAGGTCTGCACGTGCCCCAGCCGCGCGCTGGTGCATGAGAAGATCTACGACAAGTTCATCGAGCGCGCGCTGAAGCGTGTCGAGGCGATCGTCCAGGGCGATCCGCTCGATCCCGCCACCATGATCGGCGCGCAGGCCTCGAGCGAGCAGCTGGAAAAGATCCTGTCCTACTTCGACATCGGCCGCCAGGAAGGCGCCGAAGTCTTGACCGGCGGCGAGCGGAACTATCTGCCGGGCGATCTCGCCGGCGGCTACTACGTCAAGCCGACAGTGTTCAAGGGCAACAACAAGATGCGCATCTTCCAGGAGGAGATCTTTGGACCCGTCGTGTCCGTGACGACCTTCAAGGACGATGACGAGGCGCTGTCGATCGCCAACGACACGCTCTACGGCCTCGGCGCCGGTATCTGGAGCCGCGACGCGAACCGCTGCTACCGCTTCGGCCGCGCCATCCAGGCCGGGCGTGTCTGGACCAACTGCTATCACGCCTATCCGGCGCATGCCGCCTTCGGCGGCTATAAGCAGTCCGGCATCGGCCGCGAGACGCACAAGATGATGCTCGACCACTATCAGCAGACCAAGAACATGCTGGTCAGCTACAGCCCGAAGAAGCTCGGCTTCTTCTGATCCTCCCAGGGCGAAGAGGAGGGCGCGGCCCACCCGCGTCCTCCCGTCAGTCGAGGAGGATTTGATGGATAAGCTTTCATTGAGCAAGGTGTCGGCCACGCCGGAGGCCGAGGCGCTGCTTGCCGAGATCATCGCCGATCACGGCCCGGTTCTGTTCCATCAGTCCGGCGGCTGCTGCGACGGCTCCTCGCCGATGTGCTACCCGCGTGGCGAGTTCATGATCGGCGACAATGACGTGAAATTGGGCGAAATCGGCGATACGCCGGTCTATATCAGTGCCTCGCAATATGAGGCGTGGAAGCACACCGATCTCATCATCGATGTGGTGAAGGGCAGGGGCGGGATGTTCTCGCTCGACAATGGCCGCGAGAAGCGCTTTCTGACGCGCTCGACGGTCTGCGCGGTGCTTACGCCTTCGGGCGATTGATCAGACGACGTTTGGGGTAATTATCGCGCTTTGTTGGGCCTTTGGCTCGCAACCTGTCCGCCTTAGTGCTATGGCGCCGCTTTCGAATGGAAAAGCAAAGTCATGGCGGGTGTTGAACAGATCACGGTTGAGGCCGGCGAGGCGGGCATGCGGCTCGACCGCTGGTTCAAGGTCCATTATCCGGGCCTAGGCTTCGGCCATCTGCAGAAGTTGCTTCGGTCGGGGCAAATCCGCGTCGATGGCGGCCGGGTGAAGGCCGACACGCGTGTCGAGCCCGGCCAGTCTGTCCGCGTTCCGCCGCTCGATGTCGATAAGAAGGGCGATGCGCCGCTCACCGGCCACTCGATCCGCAACCAGGGCGATGCCGACGTGCTCGCCAAGATGCTTCTGCATGAGGACCCGAAAGTCTTCGTCTTCAACAAGCCGGCGGGGCTCGCCGTGCAGGGCGGCTCAGGCGTCACCCGCAATGTCGACGACATGCTGGAGGCCTGGCGCAACAAGAAGGGCGAGAAGCCGCGCCTCGTCCATCGCCTCGACCGCGACACGTCCGGCGTGCTGGTGGTTGCCCGCACCCGTCTTGCGGCGATGAAGCTTTCGGAAGCGTTCCGCGCGCGCGAGACCAAGAAAACCTACTGGGCGCTTGTCAAGGGCGTGCCGCCCAAGCGCGAGGACAAGATCTCGACCTGGCTCATCAAGGAGCCCACGGAAGATGGCGACCGCGTGCGCGTAGCCGCGCATGGCGAGAAGGGCGCCGACCACGCCGTCTCCTACTACCGTGTCATCGAGCAGGCGGCGCAGACGATGACCTGGCTGGAGATGGAGCCCTATACCGGCCGCACGCACCAGCTTCGCGTTCACGCCGCCTACATAGGTTGCCCGATCATCGGCGATCCCAAATATTTCGAGGCCGATACCAACTGGGATTTCCCGGGTGGCATTCAAAACCGCCTGCACCTGCATGCGCGCCGCATCATCATCCCGCATCCGGACCACGGCGTCATCGACGTCACGGCGCCGATGCCGCCGCATATGCGCCAGAGCTGGAACCTGATCGGCTTCGACGACCAGAGCGCGGAAGACTGACTTGGCTGTCGCCCCCGCATTGGACAGACGCGATGCAGTCGATATGGCCGCCGCCGCCATCATGGTCGGGCTGACCTTTTCCTGGGGGCTGAACTACGTCGCCGCCAAAGTCTCCTATGCAGGCTACGACCCTGTCTTCGTCTCGATCGCACGGTCGCTCATCGGGGGAGCCTGCGTGTTCGCCTGGTGCCGGCTGCGCGGCATCAAGCTCTTCGAAGCGGATCGGACGCTGGCCGCCGGCATCGTCGTCGGCGTGCTCTTCGGCGTCGAGTTCCTGTGTCTCTATATCGGCCTCGAATACACGACCGTTGCCCGCAACACGCTCTTGGTCAACACCATGCCGTTCTGGGTGCTGATCGGCGGCCATTTCCTGCTTGGCGAGCGCATCAATGCGCGCAAGCTCGGTGGCCTTGTTCTCGCCTTCTGCGGCCTGGCGGCGGTCTTCTCCGACGGCATCACTGCCGGCAGCGGCGCGACACTGACCGGCGATCTGCTCAGTCTCGGCTCGGGCATTCTCTGGGCGGCGACCAGCATTGTCATCAAACGATCGAGGCTGGTCGACACGCGCGCGGAGAAACTGCTGCTCTATCAGCTGGCCGGCGCCGCCATCGTCGGCGTCCTGGTGATGCCTTTCGCCGGTCCGCCCATCCGCGCGCTTGCCGTCATGCCGACACTGGCGCTGCTGTTCCAGTCTTTCTATATCGTCGCGTTCACCTATGTGTTGTGGTTCTGGCTGCTCACGCGCTATCCGGCGGCCGGCTTGTCGAGCTTCGCGTTTCTGTCGCCGGTGTTCGGCGTCCTATGCGGCGCGGTGCTGTTGGGCGAGCTGCCGACGACCAGGATTTTCCTGGCGCTCGGCCTGATTACCGCCGGGCTAATCATCGTCAATCGCCCGGCGCGCAGACAACCCGCACCATAGATCAGCTCGCGGAACGGCAAGCTGCCCTATCTCTTTGTGTTGACGCGATTGCGGACGCAAAACCGCTTCACACTTTTCCTGGAATTGCTTTAAGGAGTTCGGAATGCGCGACATCCTCGAAGACCTCGAAGCCGGTAAGCTGCTTTCAGATCCCGATCCTGTGCGCCGCGCCCAGATCCAGATGAAGACGCCGCTGCCGAAGCGTTTCTACCAGGCTGTTTCGGTGACTCCCGTCGAGAATGGCTTTGCCGTTCATCTCGACGGCCGCCCCGTGCGCACGCCGGGCAAGGCTGTGATGGTGCTACCGACCGAAAAGGCTGCAGCACTTGTGGCCGCTGAATTCAGCGCGCAAGGCGAAGTCATCGATCCCGTGACGATGCCGGTCATGCGGCTGGTGAACACCGCCATCGACGGCGTCGCCTCCGATCCGCAGGCGGTGCTGGAGGATATCCTGCGCTTCGCCTCGTCCGATCTTCTTTGCTACCGCGCCGACGGCCCGCAAGGCCTGGTCGATCGCCAGAACAAGCATTGGGACCCGGTGCTGGACTGGGCGCGGGGCCATCTCGGCGCACGCTTCAACCTTGCCGAAGGCGTCGTCCATGTCGAGCAGCCGCGCGAGACAATCGCGGTCCTCGGCGCGCATCTTGGCCAGCGCTCGGAACCGATGCGGCTGGCCGCCATCCATGTCATGACCGCGCTGACCGGCTCGGCGCTGCTGGCCTTGGCCGTCGATTTCGGCGAGCTCGACGGCGAGGAAGCCTGGGAGGCCGGCCATGTCGACGAGGACTGGCAGATCGAGCATTGGGGCCAGGATGCGGAGGCCTTGGCGCGCCGCTTGGCGCGCAAGCGCGACATGATGGCGGCGGTCAGCCTGCTCGAGGCGCTGCAGGGCTAAAGTAACTTCAGGAACGCCGCACAACGGGTTCCGTTCAGAATACCGCTTGGCCACTGACAGCTATCCGGCAACCGATCCTATGCTATTATTCGCCGCGCAATCGGGGGGCGGCAATGTCAGACTTTCGGAATGCGGTAACCTCAATGCCGGGCAGGGAGCGCCTGGCTAAAGCGCCCCATGGCGCAAAAGTTGTAATCCATGCCACTGCCGCCGAGACGAACGGCGCATTCGGGATGTGGGAAACTTTCACCCCACCCGGGAAAGGCCCGGCCTCTCACACTCACACCCGAGAGACCGAGGTTTTTCGGGTGATACGCGGGATCTATCGTTTCCAATGTGGTGACGAGGAATTCGATGCCCCTCCAGGCGCCGTCGTTGTTTTGCCTCCTCACGTGCGTCACAGTTGGCGAAACATTGGCGACGAGCCCGGGCAGATGTTCGCAATAGTGACGCCGGGTGGCTTCGAGCAACTCTTCATGGAGATAGAGGCCTCTGGCGCCGACGCGCCCGACGAGATCGCATTGATTGAAGCACGCCTTGGGATAATCAACGACGAGACGGTGGCGATCAATCGCTGACGCTTGGCCATGCATCTTGAGAAACGCTTCCTTTCCAAGAAGACACATTCGATCGGCGATATTTGCGGCCCGGTGCCGGAAATGATCCGCTCCAAGTGCTGCACTCAGCTTTCGCAGCGCACCTAATACCAAAGTCATAATCCCATCGTCGCGGTGCCTTTCGCCCGCCCTTTCTGTCATTTTTCCTTCGTTGGCGGCGTTTTTGAGTCCGCGTTCGCAGGAGCGCGGACGGTGGCGCGCAGCCATCGAGGACAGACGGGATCTCACGGGAGGATATATCAATGGCAATGGCTTCGACCGCCGGCGGAACCAGCCGCGGCATGACGCGGGAGGAGAAGAAGGTCATCTTCGCCTCCTCGCTCGGTACCGTTTTCGAGTGGTATGATTTCTATCTCTACGGCTCGCTGGCCGCCTTCATCGGCTCGACCTTCTTCAGCCCGGCGATTCCCGAAGCGACGCGCAACATCTTCGCGCTGCTGGCCTTTGCCGCCGGCTTCCTTGTGCGTCCGTTCGGCGCGCTCGTGTTTGGCCGCATCGGCGATCTCGTCGGCCGCAAATACACCTTCCTCGTCACTATGACGATCATGGGCCTGTCCACCTTCCTGGTGGGCCTGCTGCCCGGCTATGCCAGTTGGGGCATCGCGGCGCCCGTGATCCTGATCGGGCTGCGCATGCTGCAGGGCCTTGCGCTTGGCGGCGAGTATGGCGGTGCCGCGACCTATGTCGCCGAACACGCGCCGGACGACCGACGCGGCTACTACACGTCCTGGATCCAGACCACGGCGACGCTCGGCCTGTTCCTGTCGCTGATCGTCATCCTGATCGTCCAGGGCTCGCTCAGCAAGGAGACCTACGCCAGTTGGGGTTGGCGCATCCCCTTCATCGTCTCGTTCCTGCTGCTCGCCATCTCGATCTGGATCCGGCTGTCGCTTTCGGAGTCGCCGACCTTCCAGCGCATGAAGGAGGAAGGTAAGGGCTCCAAGGCGCCGTTAACGGAAGCTTTCGGTCAGTGGAAGAACGCCAAGATCGCCCTTCTGGCGCTGCTCGGCCTTACCGCCGGCCAGGCCGTGATCTGGTACAACGGGCAGTTCTACGCCCTGTTCTTCCTGCAGAACGTGCTGAAGGTCGACGCATGGTCGGTCAACGTCATGATCGCTATCGCGCTGGCCGTCGGCTCGATCTTCTTCGTCGTGTTCGGCTGGCTGTCGGACAAGATCGGCCGTAAGCCCATCATCATGGCAGGCCTTGCGTTGGGCATCGTCTGCACCTTCCCGCTGTTCAAGGCTCTGACCTGGGCCGCCAATCCGGCTCTGGCCACCGCGCAGCAGAACACCCGCGCGACGGTGACGGCGGCGCCCGGCGACTGCAAGTTCCAGTTCAATCCTGTCGGCACGGCGAAGTTCACGACATCCTGTGATATCGCGACGTCGTTCCTGACCAAGAACTCGGTGCCTTACGACGTCGTTGCGACGGCAGCGCCCGGCACGGCTGCCACGGTCAAGATCGGCAACGAGACGGTGGCGTCCTATGATGCCGTTGCCGCTGGCGATCAGGCCAAGGCCAAGGAGGCGGCCTTCCAGAAAGCGGTGAACATGGCGCTGCGGGACGGCGGCTATCCGCTGAAGCGCGCCGCGGCCAAGGTTCCGGACCAGAAGCTCGACGCCTTCATCGCGGCCAATCCCGAACTCAAGCTCGATGCTGCGGCCATCCGCGGCGGCGAAAAGGCGACGGTTCCGGCCGACAAGGCGATCGCCGACAAGCTGCTGACCAAGGAGGAGGCGGCGGGTGCGCCCGAAGTCACCGTCTACAATATCCCGGGCGGCGGTCCGTTCGCCATGACTGCCGATCCGGCAGCCATCAACTGGCCGCTCACGATCGGCATCCTGTTCATCCTGGTGCTGTTCGTGACCATGGTCTATGGGCCGATCGCGGCCATCCTGGTCG
Organism: Mesorhizobium sp. CA6; assembly: GCF_020165035.1. Classification (NCBI taxonomy): domain Bacteria; kingdom Pseudomonadati; phylum Pseudomonadota; class Alphaproteobacteria; order Hyphomicrobiales; family Phyllobacteriaceae; genus Mesorhizobium; species Mesorhizobium sp. CA6. Next base: position 27,627 of record NZ_JAIUHI010000009.1, read on the forward strand.
AGATGTTCCCGACCCGCATTCGCTACACCGGCATGTCGCTGCCCTACCACATTGGCAATGGCTGGTTCGGCGGTCTGCTGCCGGCAACGGTGTTCGCGCTCAGCGCCTACAAGGGCGATATCTACTACGGTCTCTGGTACCCGGTTATCATCGCGGCAATGTCGCTTATCATCGGCATGATCTTCGTCAGGGATACGCTCGGCACAGACCTCCACGCCAAGGAATGACCTCGGTCATCCCGCTCAAACAGAAGGCCCGGCGTGAGCGATCACGCCGGGCTTTTTTCATGCCCAATTGGAAGAAAGCGGACAGCTCAGCTCCTGCGCTGCTGGTTCTCTTCCTCGATCGCCGCTTCGTGGTACCAGCCGTCGAAGTCGGCGTGCTCGCCGCGAAGTGCCGCAAGTTCTGCCGCGAATTTGGCCTTGGCGCCTAAATTTGAGGCAGACTTGCGTGCTGCGAGCGGGAACAGCAGGACTTTTGCCGACGGCCGCGATGGCGTGACTTGCATTGCCGATCTCCTCGCCTTTTCAGGAGCGTACCGATTCACCTTCCCACCAAAATATGCCCTGCGACTCCTTTAGGCAATATGCTTACAAAAAGATCAGCAAATGCATATTTTGTAAGCAAAAACGGCACCTGAACGATCCAATCGCATTGCTGAGACGGCTCAACAAAATCAACGCGTTGCCATGACCATTTTGCCGCACCCCGCGAAGGCCGAGTGGCATACGAATTGCTTTTTGACCGTCGGCAGGCCGGCTCGAGCCGGCCGAGCGTCGCCACCATTTGGCGGTGATCAAGCAACGAGAGGCTCTAGAATGACCAAATACAAGCTCGAGTATATCTGGCTGGACGGCTACACACCGGTCCCCAATCTGCGCGGCAAGACCCAGATCAAGGAATTCGCCGAGTTCCCGACGCTCGAGCAGCTGCCGCTATGGGGCTTCGACGGTTCCTCCACGAACCAGGCCGAGGGCCGCAGCTCCGATTGCGTGCTGAAGCCGGTCGCGCTTTATCCAGACCCGGCCCGCACCAACGGCATTCTGGTCATGTGCGAAGTCATGATGCCCGATGGCGTCACCCCGCATGAATCCAACAGCCGCGCGACCATCCTCGACGACGAGGATGCCTGGTTCGGCTTCGAGCAGGAATATTTCTTCTACAAGGACGGCCGTCCGCTTGGCTTCCCCGAGAGCGGCTATCCGGCCCCGCAGGGCCCGTATTACACCGGCGTCGGCTACAAGAACGTTGGCGATGTCGCCCGCCAGATCGTCGAGGAGCATCTCGACCTTTGCCTCGCCGCCGGCATCAACCATGAAGGCATCAACGCCGAAGTGGCCAAGGGCCAGTGGGAATTCCAGATTTTCGGCAAGGGCTCCAAGAAGGCCGCTGACCAGATCTGGATGGCGCGCTATCTGCTGCTGCGTCTGACCGAAAAATACGGCATCGACATCGAGTTCCACTGCAAGCCGCTCGGCGACACCGACTGGAACGGCTCGGGCATGCACTGCAACTTCTCGACCAAGTACATGCGTGAAGTCGGCGGCAAGGCCTATTTCGAGGCTCTGATGGCGCAGTTCGACAAGAACCTGATGGATCATATCGCGGTCTACGGCCCGGACAACGACAAGCGCCTGACCGGCAAGCACGAAACCGCGCCGTGGAACAAGTTCTCCTACGGCGTCGCCGACCGCGGCGCTTCGATCCGCGTGCCGCACTCCTTCGTCAAGAACGACTACAAGGGCTACCTGGAAGACCGTCGCCCGAACTCGCAGGGCGACCCCTACCAGATCGCCTCGCAGGTGCTGAAGACGATCTCGCAGGTTTCGACGGCCGCCGTTTCGGCCGCCGCCTGATCTCCTCGCTTGCCAGGGCGCAGGCCCCTGGCGCGATGAGCACGCTAGAAAAGCCCCAGCGGAAACCCGCTGGGGCTTTTTGCATGGGATGAGCCGGCAATACAGGCCAGTCTGCCGCCACGGTCAGGCGGCAATCACGCACGCAATTTGAGCGCCGCCACATCTTGGCGTGGGGCAGGGCGGGCGTGCGGTTCCCGTCGTGGTTGACCAGGGGGATGAAGATGTCGCCGGAGAAATGCGAGCAGCCGGCGGGCCGGTGCGCGAGCCCGACCGGCACGCGCCGCGCCGGCTCGAAAGCCCGTCTTCAGAAATGAAAAGCCCTTGGAAGGGAGTGCCTTCCAAGGGCGGAATTTTCTATCCGATCAGAAGCTTAGACCGAATAGTACATGTCGTACTCAACCGGGTGCGGGGTCATTTCGAAGCGCATGACCTCGGCCATCTTGAGCTCGATATAGCTGTCGATCTGATCGTCGTCGAAGACGCCGCCGGCTTTCAGGAAGCCGCGGTCCTTGTCGAGGTTCTGCAGGGCTTCGCGCAGCGAGCCGCAGACGGTCGGGATCTTCTTCAGCTCCTTCGGCGGCAGGTCGTAGAGATCCTTGTCCATTGGCTGTCCGGGGTGGATCTTGTTCTTGATGCCATCGAGGCCGGCCATCAGCATGGCGGCGAAACCGAGATAGGGGTTCGCGCCCGGATCGGGGAAGCGGACCTCGACGCGCTTCGACTTCGGCGAGTTGCCGAACGGAATGCGGCAGGAAGCCGAGCGGTTGCGCGCCGAATAGGCGAGCAGCACCGGCGCCTCATAGCCCGGCACCAGACGCTTGTAGGAGTTGGTCAGCGGGTTGGTGAAGGCGTTGATCGCCTTGGCGTGCTTGATGATGCCGCCGATGTAATAGAGGCAGCTCTCCGACAGGCCGGCATATTCGTTGCCGGCGAAGGTCGGCTTGCCGCCCTTCCAGATCGACTGGTGGACGTGCATGCCCGAGCCGTTGTCGCCGAACACTGGCTTCGGCATGAAGGTGGCTGTCTTGCCGTAAGCGTTGGCGACCTGGTGCACGACATACTTGTAGATCAGCATCTTGTCGGCGTTGCGCACCAGCGTGTCGAACTTGATGCCGAGCTCGTGCTGCGCGGCGGCGACCTCGTGATGGTGCTTTTCGACGCGCACGCCCATTTCGGCGAGCACGGTCAGCATCTCGGAACGCATGTCCTGGCAGGAATCGATCGGCGGCACCGGGAAATAGCCGCCCTTGATGCGCGGACGGTGGCCGAGATTGCCGGTCTCGTAGTCGGTGTCGTCGTTGGAGGGCAGTTCGGTCGAGTCGAGACGGAAGCCGGTGTTGTAGGGATCGGCCTTGTACTTGACGTCGTCGAACACGAAGAACTCGGCCTCGGGACCGACATAGATGGTGTCGCCGATGCCTTCCGCCTTCATGTAGGCCTCGGCCTTCTTGGCGGTGCCGCGCGGATCGCGGTTGTAAGCCTCGCCCGAAATCGGATCGAGGATGTCGCACAGGATGACCATGGTCGACTGGGCGAAGAACGGATCCATATGGACGGTATCCGTGTCCGGCATCAGCACCATGTCGGACTCATTGATCGCCTTCCAGCCGGCGATCGAGGAGCCGTCGAACATGACGCCGTCGGCGAACATGTCTTCCTCCACCTCGACGACATCCATCGTCACATGTTGCAGCTTGCCCCGCGGATCGGTGAAGCGCAGGTCGACGAATTTCACGTCGTTGTCCTTGATCTGCTTCATGATGTCTTTGGCTGTCGTCATGTCATTTCTTCCCTGTGTGATGACGTCCGGAAATGGATTGTAGGTTTTGGTCAGATGGCGTCGATGCCGGTCTCGCCCGTGCGGATTCGCACGACTTCCTCTATGTTGGAGACGAAGATTTTTCCATCGCCGATGCGGCCGGTCTGCGCCGCCTTGCGGATGGCCTCGATGGCGCCTTCGACAGCCTCGTCGCCAAGCACCACCTCGATCTTCACCTTGGGCAGGAAATCGACGACATATTCGGCGCCGCGATAGAGCTCGGTATGGCCCTTCTGACGGCCGAAACCCTTGGCTTCGGTGACGGTGATGCCTTGCAGTCCGGCCTCCTGAAGCGCTTCCTTCACTTCGTCCAGCTTAAATGGCTTGATGATCGCTTCGATCTTTTTCATGTAAAAAGTGGCCTCCACTGCCAAGAAGACGGGTTGTGTGCCCCGCTTGCGCCTTCATCAAGCACGAAGCGTGCCAATCCTGAGGAGCGCAGACGGTGAGGGGCGTTTTCGCGCCCATGCCGCGTCCGGATGCAAATTCGCGTCATCGGCTGCATCGGATGCGTCATGGACGCCCAAACCGTATACATCGCTCCTCCTCGCGTCTGCGCAAAAAATGGGCAGACAGCGCAATTTGCAGGCTGAACCCCTCCCGGATGCGACCGCATTTGCAAGACAATGCGCGGTCACTGGTTTGCTTCGAACCGAAAACTGGACAATGCTTGATCGCATGGAGATCGGCAATCCCATGCGCAATGAACTTCTATCGCCGGCCGAAATGGCCGAGGCCGACAGGCTGACAATCGCGGCCGGACCGCTCGACGGCTATCGCTTGATGCTACGCGCCGGCGAGGCGGTCGCGGCCGTCGTGCTGGCGCGCTATCCTGGCGCGAAGAAGGTGCACGTGCTGTGTGGCCCCGGCAACAATGGCGGCGACGGCTACGTCGTGGCGCGGCTGCTGGCCGAGGCCGGCGTCGATGTGGCCCTATGGACATTGGGCGAACCGAAGGCAGGCAGCGACGCCGCGCTCGCGGCGGCTGATTGCACTCTGGAGCGGCACCCGCTTTCAGCCTTCACCGCGGAAGCTGGATCGCTGGTTGTCGACGCCATCTATGGTGCGGGCCTGTCGAAGCCTCTCGCCGGCGACGCCAAAGGCGCGATCGACACCGCGACGGGCATGAACCTGCCGGTTGTCGCGATCGACCTGCCTTCGGGCGTTTCAGGCGAAAGCGGCGAAGTCCTCGGTTCGGCATTTGGCGCGGCTCTCACGGTGACCTTCGCACGAAAGAAGCCTGGGCATCTGCTGCTGCCTGGCCGCGAGCGATGCGGCGAGATCGTGTTGGCCGACATCGGCATTCGTGACGAGATCATCGACGAGGTCGCGCCGCGGGCCTTTGAGAACCGCCCCGGGCTCTGGATCGCAAGCTTTCCCGCGCCCGCCCTCGACACGCACAAATACAAGCGCGGCCATACCAGCGTCTTTTCGGGCGGACCATCCGCGACGGGCGCGGCGCGCCTGTCGGCGCTTGCGGCCGCCAGAAGCGGAGCAGGGGCCGTCACCGTGCTCTCGCCCGCCAACGCCATGCAGGTCAACGCTGCGCATCTGACCTCGATCATGCTGCGCAAGGTCGACGCGATCGAGGATGTGCATGATCTTATCGGCGATCGCCGGCCGTCCGCCTTCGTTCTCGGCCCCGGCTTCGGCATCGGTGACAAGGCGCGCGATTTCGCGCTCGCCGTGCTCGCCAAAAACCGGCAGGACGGCGGCGTTGAGGGCCTCGTGCTCGACGCCGACGGCATCACCTCTTTCCGCAATGCGGCCTCGACGCTGTTCGAGGCGGCCGCCAGACCGGGCGCGCCGGCGTTGATCATGACGCCGCATGAGGGTGAGTTCGGCAGGTTGTTTGCCGACATTGCCGGCAACAAGGCCTTGTCGAAGCTGGCCAAGGCACGCGAAGCCGCGCAGCGCGCCAACGCCGTGATCGTCTACAAGGGCGCCGACAGCGTGATCGCCTCGCCGGAGGGCCGCGCCGCGATCAACAGCAATGGCGCGCCATGGCTCGCCACCGCCGGGTCGGGCGACGTGCTGGCGGGCATCATTGCCGGGCTCCTGGCGCAAGGCATGCCGGCCTTCGAAGCGGCTTGCGCCGCGGTGTGGATCCATGCCGAAGCCGGCAGCCGCTTTGGGCCGGGTTTGATTGCGGAAGACCTGCCTCTGGCAATGGTGCCGGTTCTTCGCGAACTGGCGCAGAGCGCTGTCCTATGAAGCGGCTGGGGCTGCTTGTTGCCGTCCTGGCCGCTTTCATTGCCCAGCCGGCGCGCGCCACCGATCATCCGGTTGCCATCATCGACGACCCACGCGTGCTCGCCGCACTAGATGTCGGGGGATATGGCTTCGCCGACCTCTTCGGCGTCGACGGCAGCGACGATCTGAAATCCCTCTATGATGAGGCACCAGCCTATCACGCCATCGTCGACACAGTGGCCGGCGATGTCGCCGCGTTGCGCACCGAGATGAAGGCCGGCGGCCGTACTCTCTACGAAGTGACCGACGGCAATGTCGGCCGCATCATCGACATGCGCTGGCTGAAGACGAACGCCGCGCGCTTCCGCCTTGTCGGCGTCGTCAACCGGCTCGACCGACGCGATTTCGCAACGCTTGGCAACGAGACGAACTGCGGCGAGGTGCGGTTCGTTTATCGCCTGGCCTACAGCTTCAAGAAGAACGGCAAGCAACTGGCCTCGCGCCTGCCGTTCAACTTCAGCGCCATATACCGCGTCGCTCAAGATGCCGACGGCGGCTGTGTGGGCGCTGCTGGCCGCTGGACGCCGCAGCTCGACGAAACGGTCGATGCCGGCTGGTTAACCGGCGGGCCGCTCGACAAGACCTCGCTGTCCTTGAAGCAGCTCGAGCTCAACGCGCAGGTGGTGCGCTTTCCTTCGGGCCAGGAAACCGAGTTCGGCGGGCAGGCCGCTTACCTGATGCGCATCTTCAGCATCGATGGTTCGAGGGTCGGCGAGAAGCCGCTGGAAAATACACCGGACACGGCCAGGCTTGCGCAGGATGCGGCATTGAAAGCGCGGCTTGCCGACTATGTCCGCGCCAATGCCGCTGCGGTCGATCTCGGCGTCTATGAAATCCCGGATGAATTCCTCGCCCGAAAAGTCATCTCCTGGTCGACCTTCGGCAGCGCAAGGCAAGCCAATCATCCGTTCACGCCGCTGTTCGACCCAAAGGAGTTCGCCGGGCTCGACTATTCGAAGTTTACCTTGGCGCGCACGCCGGACGCTTTGATCGAGCGGCTCGACAACGGCGCCTGCCAGGGTTGCCATCAGGCGGGCTCGACCGCCGGCTTCCATTTCATCGGTCTCGACGACGCCACGACCTCGCCGCTCAACCGTATCGAAGTCGGCATCTCGCCGCATCTCCATGCCGAGATTGCGCGCCGCGAGGCGTGGCTCAAGGCGACGGCTGAAGCCAGGGAGCCCAATCGTTTTCGTCCGCTCTCCTTCGCACCGCCCGCCGTCTGGAAGGATGCGGGCGAGCCCGCCTATGCGCCGGCCGAAACGGCAATGCCATGCCTGATGCCAGATGACGCAAGCCGCTTCGGCGGCACCTGGCAATGCGGCGCCGGCACGGTCTGCACGCCGATCGCCACCGCTTCGGGGGTGAGAACCAAACTGGCGCAATGCCTGCTGCCGAAAGACAGTCCCGCGATGTTTTCGGGCCATCCTTGCCTCACCGGCTCGATCGCCAGCAACGTGACGCAGCCGTTCAACGATCGCTACAAGATCACCGGCCAATTCGCTGCCTTCGCGCCGGCGATCTCGCGCACTGCCTATACCTGCCGGCCGCCGAAGATCGGTGTTCCGGGAGGCTTCGCGTATCGCGCTTGCGATGACAAGGATCGCGCCTTCTCCGCTTTCAAGCCCGGCAAGCCGATGCCGAGCGAGATCTGCGGCTTGGTCGGCGGCAAGAAGTTCGACACCTGCGTGGCCACCAACAATTTCGACCAGTGTCTCGGCGGCTCGGTCAACCGCGGCAACCGCCCAGCCTGCTCGGCTGACCATTTCTGCCGCGAGGATTATATGTGCCAGTCGCTGCCGCCGGACACGCCGGGCGCCGCCAGGGTCAAGGGCATCGGCTTCTGCTCGCCGACCTATTTCATCTTCCAGATGCGCATCGACAACCATGCCACGCCTTGGGCGGCCTCGGCGCCCGCGAGCATGGGCGCGGGTTTCGGGGCGGCAGCGGAGGAATAGGTCAGGTGAATTGCGGCGCGTTTTTTCGGATCGCTGCCGCAAGCGCCTCGCGAACCCTGTCCTCGGATACCGCGCGCGTGTTCTCCACCCAGCCTGGCGTCGAAATCGGCGGCTCGAGAAAAATCACCTGTTCGTTCACCGGACCGTGCATATAGGCTCGGTTCAAACCGTATATGAGCACACAAGGGCCGCCCAGCGCCCCAGCAGCGTGGGAGATGCCGCCGTCGACTCCGAGAAAAATGGTCGAGGCCGCGATCTGGCACATGGCTTCTGCTATATCGGGCGTCGAGGTAAAATCCAGCGCCTCGGGCAAACAAGCCCTGATTTCCGCCGCAGCCTGCCGCTCGCGCGGCCCGCCGATCAGCCAAACCGACCAGCCGCGGGCAACATGGTCGCGCGCGATCGAGACGAAGCGCTCCATCGGCCATGAGCGTTTGTTGGCAAAGTCCGACGTGTAGAGGGCAATCGCCGGCTTCGCAGGGTCGATCCCGTTGCGCCGACGCCAACCGGCAAGCTCTTCGGCGGAAACAACCAGCTGCGGAGCCGGCAATGGTCCGTCCTCGGCAGGCCTTTTGCCGAGACGCGCGATTGCACAAACCTGGTCTGCCACCCGCGTCTTGCGCGGGCCGAATGCAAGCATCGATTTCAGCCAACCGGCGGGGAGTCGATTGACGATGCCGAACTGGAACTCGCGCGGATAGCCGATGCGCTCCGGTATTCCGGCCAGCCATGGCACTAGGCAAGCCTTGGTGCTGCTGGTGAGCATATAGGCCGCCTGGTAATTCTCCCGGCGGATTTCGCGTGCCAGACCAGCCCGCTCTTTCAGCCCTGGCTTCCAGTGCTTCTCGGCTATCCAGGCCTTGCGAACATGCGGCATCAGCCGCGCCAGCGGCGCGGCGACCCTTGAAGTGATGATGTCGATCGGCTGCCCCGGGAATCTCTCGGCGATGATCCGGATGGCCGAGTGGCAGCGGATGAAATCACCGATCGCCGGCAGGCAGAAGATCAGGATGGGGCGCAATGCGCGATACTCTTTCGGTCCGGAACGGTCAGCGCTGCTAAGAAACACCTGCGTGATGTCTCATGGAAGCGCTTCGCCATCAAGAATACGGTGGTAGAGCTCGATATAGGCTTTTGCGGCCTTTTGGATCGGGAACCGGTCTGCCGCGGATTCGCGGCATCTTTGCGCCGACAAACCGTCGATTTCACCGAAACCGCGCGCGAACTCCTCATCCGTGTCGAAGAAACGGCCGGTATCGGCATCGACGGTTTCGGGCAGCGCGCCGCGTGCCGTGGTCAAGACCGGCGTGCCGCACAGCATGGATTCGACCGGCGCGTTGCCGAAAGGCTCCTCCCAGGAAATCGGATTCAGAAAGGCCTTGGTCTCGCCCAGCAATCGCACCTTCGGTTCGCCGTCGACCATGCCGTGATAGCGGAAGCGCGGCGACAGGCTCTTGAAGAACACGCCCTCGCGTCGCGTCTTGCTGCGGCCAAGCAGCTTCCAGCGCGAGCCGCCGGCGATATCGAGCTTGAAATCGTACTTTTTCGCCAGGTCCACCGCCCGATTGAGGCCCTTTCCGGCCCGCGCGATGGCCGCCATGAAGAATAGATGGTCGTTCTTCGTCGCTGCCAGGCGATAGGCATCCACCGGAAAGCCATTGTAGACGAAGGTCTTGCGCCCATGCAGCTCGGCATGGCGGGCGCTGATGAAGCTCCAGTTCGGCTGCGGCCTGGGGTAATCCGGCAGATGGCCGCGCTCGGTATTGAGCGTTGGGAAGGGAACTTCGACCTTCCAGGCATGGAGATGGACGATGTCGGTATCCTTGGGAACAGCCGCGCGGCACTCGTCATTGGTCACCGCGTGGCGGACCTCGCACATCGGATGCGACGATCCCGGGCCGGCGATCAATGTCACCTGATGCCCCATCTTGACCATTTCCGTAGTCAGCCATTCGACCTGCCGCTGGATGCCGCCATAGCCTTTGCACGGAATAAGGCCCTGGGCCGCAAGTGTTATTCGCATTTCGTCTCCGCGCTCATTTTAGCGATTGTCCCTTCGGCTGGCGGGAGGTCTTTCACAAAGGAATGTTGTCGTGCTTCTTCCAGGGGTTCTGCATGTCCTTGTTGCGCAGCATGCGCAATGCCCGCGCGACGCGGCGCCGGGTCGAGTGGGGCATGATCACCTCGTCGACATAGCCGCGTTCGGCGGCGACGAAGGGCGACAGGAAGCGGTCCTCGTAAGTCTTTGTATGAGCGGCGATTTTCTCCGGATCGCCGATGTCCTTGCGATAGATGATCTCGACCGCGCCCCTGGCGCCCATCACCGCGATCTGCGCCGTCGGCCAGGCATAGTTCATGTCGCCGCGCAGATGCTTCGAAGCCATCACGTCATAGGCGCCGCCATAAGCCTTGCGGGTGATGACGGTGATCTTCGGCACGGTCGCCTCGGCATAGGCGAAGAGCAGTTTGGCGCCATGCTTGATTAGCCCGCCATATTCCTGCGCGGTGCCCGGCAGGAAGCCTGGCACGTCGACGAAGGTGACGATCGGGATCGAAAAACAATCGCAGAAGCGCACGAAGCGCGCCGCCTTGCGGCTGGCGTCGGAATCGAGCACGCCGGCCAGCACCATCGGCTGGTTGGCGACGAAACCGACCGTGCGGCCCTCGACGCGGCCGAAGCCGGTGACGATGTTCTTGGCGAAACTCTGCTGGATCTCGAAGAAATCACCTTCGTCCGCGACCTTCAGGATCAGTTCCTTGATGTCGTAGGGCTTGTTGGCATTGTCGGGGATCAGCCGGTCGAGCGACAGGTCGTGGTCCGTCACCGACTGGTAGCACTCGATCTCGGGAATCTCGGCTGTGTTCGACGCCGGCAGAAGATCGACCAGCCGGCGCATCTGCAGCAGCGCCTCGACGTCATTGTCATAGGCGCCATCGGCGATGGAGGATTTGGTGGTGTGCACGCTTGCGCCGCCGAGGCTTTCCGCGGTCACCGTCTCGTTGGTCACGGTCTTCACCACGTCCGGTCCGGTGACGAACATGTAGGAAGTATCGCGCACCATGAAGATGAAATCGGTCATGGCGGGCGAGTAGACGTCGCCGCCGGCGCAGGGACCCATGATCAACGAAATCTGCGGAATGACGCCGGATGCCAGCACGTTGCGCTGGAATATCTCGGCATAGCCGCCAAGCGCCGCAACGCCTTCCTGGATGCGTGCGCCGCCGGCATCGTAGAGGCCGATGATCGGCGCGCGGTTGCGCAGAGCCATCTCCTGGACTTTGATGACCTTCTCGGCATGCGCTTCCGACAGCGAGCCGCCGAACACGGTGAAATCCTTGGCGAAGATATAGACTGGACGCCCATTGACGGTGCCCCAGCCGGTGACGACGCCATCGCCGGCGATCTTGGTCTTCTCCATGCCGAAATCGGTCGAACGATGCTCGACATACATGTCGAACTCCTCGAACGAGCCCTCGTCGAGGAATATCTCGATACGCTCGCGCGCGGTGAGCTTGCCCTTCTTGTGCTGCGCCTCGATGCGGTCCTTGCCGCCGCCCATGCGGGCAATCTCGCGGCGACGCTCGAGTTCCTTCAGCACGTCCTTCATCGCTAGTCCTCAAAACCAATAGGTAATTTGTGGTAATCGCGCCGGCAGGGGAGCGCAAGCGTCCCTGTTTTGCTGCGTTGCAACATGACGCCCCTTGCATTTCGGGACGAACTCAGCCATATGCAGCGGCATAGGCGCTTGGGCCGGGAATCATCCGGCCTTCTCGACGAATGAGACTGGTTGCGTCTGTTTTCCCTCTTTCCGGCAAATCGGCCCTGGTCGATCGGCAAGCTGGCGAAAAAGCCCCGAGGCATGATGCTTGCGGGCACGACAGCGCAGCCGCGCGGACGGAGCCGTCCGCCGCCTTGTCGTTCCATGACAATTTATCCGACGGCAGGTTGCGCCCTGCCGCCATAGATGTTTGCGGCCACAAGGCCGCGTGAAAGAAGATTATTTTGACCAACGAAAACACAGCGGAACTGAACGGTTTCGCAGCACTTGGGATTTCCGGCGCGCTGCTCAAGGCGACCCATGCCGCCGGCTTCACCGATCCGAAGCCGATCCAGATGCAGGCAATCCCGCCGCAGCTCGAGGGGCGCGACATTTTCGGTATCGCCCAGACCGGTTCGGGCAAGACGGCGGCCTTCGCGCTGCCGATTCTCTCGAAGATCATCGGCCTCGGCACCAAGCGCCGGCCGAAGACGACGCGGGCGCTCATCCTGGCGCCGACGCGCGAGCTAGCCGTGCAGATCGAGGACACCATCAAGATCCTCGCCAAGGGCGCGCATGTCTCGACCGCGCTGGTGCTGGGCGGCGTCTCGCGCTTCAGCCAAGTGAAGAAGGTTGCGCCCGGCGTCGACATTCTGATCGCCACGCCCGGCCGCCTGACCGACCTGGTGCGTGAGGGCGACCTCATCCTTGCCGACACCAAATGGCTGGTGCTCGACGAGGGCGACCGCATGCTCGACATGGGCTTCATCAACGACGTCAAGCGTATCGCCAAGGCGACTGCGCCGGACCGCCAGACGGCACTGTTCTCGGCCACCATGCCCGATGAAATCGCGGAGCTTGCCAAGGGCCTGCTGAAGAACCCCGTCCGTATCGAAGTCTCGCCGCAAAGCACCGCTGCGGTCGAGATCGTGCAGAGCTTGGTGCTCGCCCGCACCAAGCAGAAACGCCAGGTGTTGTCCAAGATGCTGGCCGACGAGGCGATGCGTTCGGTGATCGTGTTCTCGCGCACCAAGCATGGTGCCGACCGCGTCACCAAGGACCTTGCCCGTGACGGTTTCGAGGCGGCCGTTATCCACGGCAACAAGTCGCAGAACGCGCGCCAGAAGGCGCTCAACGATTTCCGCGACGGCTCGGTGCGCATCCTGGTCGCGACCGATATCGCGGCGCGCGGCATCGACGTGCCCGGCATCAGCCATGTCGTGAATTTCGACTTGCCTGACGAAGCGGAGAGCTATGTCCATCGTATCGGCCGCACCGGCCGCAACGGCAGGGACGGTATTGCGATCACGCTGTGCGATCCTTCGGAAAACGCCAAGCTGCGGCAGGTCGAGCGCATCATCCGCATGAAGCTGCCGGTCGTCGCCGACCATCTCGGCAGCCCGGATCCGCAGCGCGACCCCAGGGAAAAGACCGAGCGTCATTTCGAACCGGCCAATGACCGCGAGCATCACGGCGCCCGTCGCGATGGCCGCCGCCCGGGCAACGGTGGCGACAACAAGCGTTTCGGCGGCAAGCCTCATGGCGAGCGCGCTCCGAAGCCGCAGGGCGAACGCCCGGCCGCGGCCAAGCCGAATGGCTCGAGCAAGCCCGACGGCTTCAAGCGCTTCAAGGGCAACAACAAGCGCCGCTTTGGCGGCAAGCGTCCGGCGAACCGGGCCGCCTGAGCCTAGAGCCGGATGATTTCAGGTCGAGTCGAGCTGAAATCTGAATCCGGCTCTAAATCAAAGACATAGAGCATGATGTCGTCCGAAAACCGCTCCACACTTTTCGGCATTATGCTCTAGCAGAACCACGCGAACAGGAACGGCCGGAGCGATGCTTCGGCCGTTTTCCATTTCACTGGCCTGATTTCACTGGCCTGATTGCTGCTGCATCAACGCCTTCACCCACACCACGATACGCTGGGTGAGGAAGGCTGTGGTCTGCGGCGACAGCACATCGCCGGCGATGACGTGATTGTCCGGATCGCCGGTGTCGTCGACCGGCACCAGCTCATGCGGCGCACCCCAGCGCCCAGCTATCTCGCGCGTCCGGTCGGGCCGCACCACCTTGTCGGAATCCGAGAAGATGAACAGGGCAGGGATTTTCGCCTTCTCGACCGGCGCCTCATAGGCGAGATTGGTGAGCGCCGCCATCGGCAGCACCGATCTCATGGGATATTTGGTGGTCCAGAATTTCTCGTGCAGCGCGTTGCGGGCAGGGAAACTGCGCTCCTTGCCGCCGACAAGCTCGGCGATCTGCCGGCCCCAGGGCAGTGTGAGAACCTCGGCGCCGGAGGCCTTGACGCCGAAATTCGGCGATATGAATGCGATAGCAGCGACACCGTCCGATGCATCCGGCCGGGTTGCAGCCCATGCTGCGAGCGAGCCGCCGGTCGAGGTCCCGATGACGATCACCTTGTCACCGATGGCACGGCCGATGGCCAAAGCTTCCTCATAGTCGTTGATCCAGGCATTGACGCTGCCTTGCGCCATAGCCCCGCCGTCCTGGCCGTGGCCGGTCAGGCGCGTGTAGAAGAGGTTGGCCTCCAATTCATTCGCAATGTCGTCCGGCAAGGGGCGGACCTCGCCCTTCGAGGCGGAAAAGCCATGGATATAGACGATGGCCAAGGGCGTCTTGGCATGGACCATCGGGTTCGCCCAGATGATCTCCTTGTCGAGGCCGTCGCGGATGTTGGGCACGGCAGCCTCTTCGCGCGCCAGATAGGCCTGCGGATCGTCGCCGATCGCCGACGGATTGAACCGGATTGTGGTGTCGACCGGCACGCGTGGACCGAGGAAGAAAACGGCTATCAGGACGACTGCAAGGCCAAGCACCGTCAGCACGATCCGCCGCCCCATTACAGTCTCCAAGCAATGATTCTCAACCTATGGCCGTACCCGCCGGCAGGCAATCGCCGTTTCGCCGGTTTATGCCGCCTTGTCGCGGGATGGGTTCTTGTCGCCGGGCAGCCTGCGATCGAAATGCAATGGCCGTCCCCACCAGTGGGTGGTGAGCCCGATGACGAAGCGGCCGATCGGCCGCGGCAGCAGGCCGAGCACCTTCAACGGCAAGCTTATGTGGTACGGGAAGGTGACTTCGAAGCCGCCCTTCCGGATGCCGCGAGCCATGCGGCGCGACGCGCGATGCACAGGCATGAGGCCCGGCATCGGCAGCCTGTTCTTTTCCGTCAGCGGCGTGTCGATGAATCCCGGATTGATGACCTGGATGCGGATGTTCATCTTGTCGAAGTCGTATTTCAGTGACTCCGCCAGGATGTTGATCGCGGCCTTGGTGCCGCCATAGGCCGCCGTGGTCGGCCAGCCGGAATAAGCGGTGACCGATCCCACCAGAACGATATGGCCGCGCCCGCGCACGCGCATATGCTCGACGATAGGCACCACGCCGTTGACGATGCCGAAATAGTTCACGGCGAAGGAGCGGTGGAAATCGCGCACAACCAGATTCTCGCCGGGGGTGGCGATGTAGTTGCCGGCGTTGAAGACGGCAAGCACGATGGGGCCCATCTGCTCCTCGATTGCGGCGGCCGTACGCGCCATGCCCTGCTCGTCGGTGACGTCGCAGGGAAAGGATTTCACATGTCCGGACATTTGCGCCGTTTCGACGACCAGCGTGTCGGCCGGATCTTCGGGCAGAGAGGTCACCGCGACGGCATAGCCTTGATTGGCAAGATCCTTGGCCAACGCGCGGCCAAGCCCGCTGCTGCCGCCCGTGATCCAAGCGACACCGTCCTTCGGATTGGCCCGGTAGAGTGTCATGCGATGTCCTGCGAATGTTCGGGCTTGCTGTAGCGGCGAAGAAATCGAATGAAAAGAGCGCTTTTGCGCTTGGCGTTGAAATGATCGCAAGCATTGCAGCGTCCAGAATGCGACTGGACCAGACAAAATCTTACCTTGAAACCGGGGCGTCCGGTTTTTAGGGTCTCGCCGCACACATAAAGGAATCCCGCATGCCCCGTTCTGTGATCGAAGCGATCGGCAACACGCCCCTGATCCGGCTCAACAAGGCTTCGGAAGCGACCGGCTGTGAGATCCTCGGCAAGGCCGAGTTCATGAATCCGGGGCAATCAGTAAAGGATCGGGCGGGCCTGTTCATCATCCGCGATGCCGAGCAGCGCGGCCTGCTCAAGCCCGGGGGGCTGATCGTCGAAGGTACTGCCGGCAACACCGGCATCGGGTTGACGTTGGTCGCCAAGGCGCTTGGCTACCGCACCGTCATCGTCATCCCCGACACGCAGAGCCAGGAAAAGAAGGACACGATCAAGATCCTGGGCGCGGAGCTGATCGAAGTGCCGGCGGTGCCCTACAAAAACGCCAACAATTACATAAAACTGTCCGGCCGCCTTGCCGAGCAACTGGCGCGCTCGGAGCCGAACGGCGCGATCTGGGCCAACCAGTTCGACAATGTCGCCAACCGCGACGGCCATGTCCGCACGACTGCCCAGGAGATATGGGCCCAGACCGGCGGCAAGATCGATGGCTTCGTCTCGGCCGTCGGCTCCGGCGGCACGCTTGCGGGTGTCGCGCTCGGGCTCAAGGGCAAGAGCAAGGACGTCAAGATCGCGCTCGCCGACCCGCTGGGTGCCGCCCTCTACAGTTTCTACACCAGCGGTGAGCTGAAATCCGATGGCAGCTCGATCACCGAAGGTATCGGCCAGGGCCGCATCACCGCCAATCTGGAAGACTTCACGCCGGATTTCTCCTACCAGATCCCGGACGAGGAAGCGTTGCCCATCATTTTCGACCTGATCCAGGAAGAGGGGCTCTGCGTCGGCGGCTCGACCGGCATCAACATCGCCGGCGCCGTCCGGCTGGCGCGCGAGCTCGGACCCGGCCACACCATCGTGACGATCCTGGCCGACTACGGCACGCGCTACCAGGCCAAGCTCTTCAATCCGGAGTTCCTGCGCGGCAAGAACCTTCCGGTGCCGGGCTGGATGGAAGAAAAAGCCGATATTTCAGTGCCGTTCGAAAAGGTGGCATGATGGCGTACAAAACCGAGGCGCGGTTTCGCGACGACGCCTATCAGAAGACGGCGGAGGCCGAGGTCGTCGCGATCAACGATCGTGGCGGCATCCTTCTCGATCGGACAGTCTTTTATGCAACGTCCGGTGGGCAGCCGGGCGACACCGGGATATTTGAGCGCGCCGATGGCGACCGCATCGCGATCGCTGCCACCATCACCGGCGAGACCAAGGACGAGATCGTCCATGTGCCGGCGCCGGAGCAGGCGCTGCCCGCGGTCGGCGAAAAGCTGAAACTCCTGATCGACTGGGAGCGGCGGCACCTCCTGATGCGCATGCACTCCGCCTGTCACCTGCTGACTGTCGTTTGCCCTTTCCCAATCACCGGGGCAGCGGTCGCAGAGGACGACAGCCGCGTCGACTTCGACATTCCCGACGCCGGCTTCACCAAGGAGGATGTGACGGCGAGGCTGATGGAGCTGGTGCGCGCCGATCATCCGATCTTCACCCGGCTGATCACCGACGAGGAACTCGCCGCCAATCCCGGCCTGGTCAAATCGAAGAACGTCCGCCCACCGGTCGGCACCGGCAAGATCCGCCTGGTCTGCATCGGCGACGACGGCTCGATCGACAGCCAGCCATGCGGCGGAACGCATGTGAGGTCGACCGGCGAGGTTGGCGAGATTCATATCGGCAAAATCGAGAAGAAAGGCCGCGAGAACCGGCGCTTCCGCATCCGATTCGGACCGATGCCGGCGAACTGACGTTAAAGCTGGGCGGGGCAGGAGAATAAAATGGCGCAGGACAGTCCCTTCATCGTCGACGCCGATTGGCTGGAAAAGCGACTTGGCGAGCCGGGTCTCACCATCATCGACGCCTCCTGGTACCTGCTGGCGCAAAAGCGCGACGCCCGCGCCGAATACGATGCCGCCCACATTCCCGGAGCGCGCTTCCTCGACCAGGACGCAGTTTCCGATCCGGATTCGAAACTGCCGCACACATTGGCATCGCCGCAGCACTTCGCCCAATATGTCGGCGCCATGGGCGTTTCGGCTGACGACACCATCGTCGTCTATGACGGGCCCGGCCTGTTCTCGGCACCGCGCGCCTGGTGGATGTTCCGCGTCATGGGCGTGTTCCAGGTCTACATCCTGAACGGCGGCATCGATCGCTGGAAGGCCGAGGGGCGACCTGTGACGGCCGAGCCGACAAAAATCGCGCCGAGTGTCTTTTATGCCGATTTCGATGCCGGACGTGTTGTCGGCCTCGACGAGATGCGCAGGATCGTCGGCAGCCATGAGAGCCAGATCGCCGACGCGCGCTCGGCCGGCCGCTTTGCCGGAACCGATCCGGAGCCGCGTCCGGGCGTCCGTTCGGGCCATATGCCGGGTGCGCGTAATGTTCCGGTCACGGCGCTAGCCGAGAATGGCGAGCTGCTGCCCAAGGACCGTCTGCGCAAGGTGATCGAGGATGCCGGCATCGACCTGTCGAAACCGGTCGTGACGTCCTGCGGCTCGGGCATCACGGCGGCGGCGATCACGCTGGCGCTCGAGACGCTCGGCCACACCGACAACCGGCTTTACGATGGATCCTGGGCTGAGTGGGGCAGTCTCAGCGACACACCGGTGGTGACGGGGAAAGAATGATGGAAAACGGCGCGCTGCAAGATATCGATGTCACGGTCACTTTCCTGGAGATGCATGCGGCGCCGGCGGTTTCACCGCCGATCCCCTACAATCGCCAGATCGCGCTGCTGAAGACGAAAGATATCCCGCTCCATTTCTACCGCTATCTGATGGATCGCGTCGGGCGCAAATGGCATTGGGTCAACGTGCTGAGGCTGAGCGACGAGGAGCTTGCCGCCGGCTTGCACCGCGAGGACCGCGACATCCGCGTGCTCTATCTCGACGGCGCTCCCGCCGGCTTCTTCGACCTGAAGCCGCATCTGCCTGACGAGGTGGAGCTCGCCTATTTCGGCATGATGGAGCATGCGCATGGTCAGGGCATCGGTCGCTGGTTCCTCGGCGCCGCGATCTCGGCCGCCTGGGCGCATGGGCCAAGGCGCGTCACCGTGCAGACCTGTACCCTCGACCATCCGGCGGCTCTGCCGCTCTACCAGAAGCTCGGCTTCACCCCGGTGGCGCAGAAGAAAGAGGTCGTGCATCCGCTGACCTTCGCCGAGCGCTCGGCCAGCGTCATGCGAGACTAGAGCAATTCCAGGACTAGTGAGAAACGGCTCCGCCAGTCAGGAATCGGGTGGGAGGCACTATCGCCAAGGCATAGCTTCCGGAGATCGACACCGGAGATCTGCCATGAGCATCCAGTTCAAAGCCTTGCCGACCGAAGCCGTGCGCGCCTTGCAGCGGGGAGGGCCCGATGCCTACGGCCGCACCCCGGAGCACCGCATCTCCGACGGCGACGGCGTGCCTTGCAGACATTGCCTCAGGAATGTCGCCGAGGGTGACGGCTATCTGATCGTTGCCTACCGCCCGTTTCCGGAACTGCAGCCCTATGCCGAAACCGGCCCAATCTTCCTGCATGCGGAGGAATGCGAGCGCGCAGCCGAAGGGGATGCGCTGCCGGAGATGCTCGAAAGCAGCGACTATATCGTCAGGGGTTACGGCAGGGACGATCGCATCGTTTATGGCAGCGGCGCCGTCACGCCGACCAGCGAGATTGCCGCCCGCGCGCGGACGCTGTTTGGGCGCGACGACATCGCCTACATCCATGTCCGCTCGGCCCGCAACAATTGCTATCAATGCCGCATCGAGCGGGCATGACCAAAAAAGAAGCCCGCCGATGGTCGGGCGGGCCGTTGGAGGGTCTGACAGAAGCTGTCGGGCCAGTGCCGTCCGGGTCGGACTTGCCCGACCCGGCAAGCAGCTCAGACCGCCAGTAACGGTCCGTCTCTAGGCAGCTTTCTCGTCGAGCGAATGTGAAGCATTTCACACAAGGCCGCATAATGGCGGAAGAACGAAAAGAAGCGCATTTTCAAGACCGTCGTATTATCGTCGTACTACTGCGCTAAAACGCAGCGGTTGCGATGTGTCGACCGCGGATGGACCGGCGGCAGATCGCGACAGTCGAGGAAGCGGGGCTTTTTGCTCCGCTTTTTTGTTGACCGGATTTTTCGACGGAAGCGCAGTTTCCGCGCAAGAAAAAGCCCGCCGGAATGACCCGGCGGGCGACTGAAGGAAATCGTTGCGAATTATCAGGCGGCAAGGACCGCCTTCGGTTCGACCATTTCGTAGCCGAGCGCCTCAGCGACGGCGCGGTTGGTGATCTTGCCCTTATGAACATTGAGGCCGTTGCGCAAATGGTGGTCGTCGACCAGCGCCTTGAGGCCCTTGTCAGCGAGCTGCAGGCCATAGTGCAGCGTCGCGTTGTTGAGCGCGTGCGCCGAAGTGACCGGCACGGCGCCAGGCATGTTTGCGACGCAATAGTGAATCACGCCGTCGACCTCATAGGTCGGATCGGCGTGTGTCGTGGCATGCGAGGTCTCGAAGCAACCGCCCTGGTCGATCGCGACGTCGACCAGCACCGAGCCCTTCTTCATGCCGGAAAGCATTTCGCGGGTGACGAGCTTGGGCGCCGCGGCGCCCGGGATCAGCACGGCGCCGATGACGATGTCGGCCGAGAAGCATTCTTCCTCCAGCGCTTCGACGGTCGAGTAGCGTGTGTGGACGCGACCGCCAAAAATGTCGTCGAGCTGGCGCAGGCGCGGGATCGAACGGTCGATAATGGTGACGTCGGCGCCGAGGCCGGCCGCCATCTTGGCCGCATGCAGGCCGACGACGCCGCCGCCGAGCACGGTGACCTTGCCGGGCAGCACGCCGGGCACACCGCCGAGCAGCACGCCGCGGCCGCCATTGGCCTTCTGCAGCGCAGTCGCGCCGGCCTGGATCGACAGGCGGCCGGCGACTTCCGACATCGGCGCGAGCAGCGGCAGGCCGCCGCGGTCGTCGGTCACGGTCTCATAGGCGATCGCGGTGACGCCCGAGCCAAGAAGACCCTTGGTCTGCTCCGGATCCGGAGCCAGATGAAGATAGGTGTAGAGGATTTGGCCGTCGCGCAGCTGCACCCATTCGTTTGGCTGCGGTTCCTTGACCTTAACGATCATGTCGGACTTGGCGAACACGTCGGCGGCCGTCTTGGCGATAGTGGCGCCGGCGGCGCGATAGGCGTTGTCGTCGGCGCCGATGCCGGCGCCAGCACCGGTCTCGACCAGCACTTCATGGCCATGCGCGACATATTCGCGGACCGAGCCCGGCGTCAGGCCGACGCGATATTCATGGTTCTTGATTTCCTTGGGGCAGCCGACACGCATTTTTCTTCTCCCTGTCCGCGCCCTTCAGGGGGCGCTCTCACTGTCGCTCGTGCATGTCACCGGGTCGAAAATGCGGAGGGTGGACACGCAGTAACCGCAGTCAACCACGAATCGTTCCGTATGTGTTTGCGAATGCACTTGCGGTAATGGTCGCTCTTCGATAATCGTTGCGCAAAATGACTTGAAATTCGCAGGAACCACGAAAAATGCGGCTCGACAGGATTGATATCGCCATTCTGGAGACTTTGCAGAAGGATGGCCGGATCCCCAATGCAGCGCTCGCGGAGAAGGTCGGCCTTTCCCAATCAGCCTGTTCACGCAGGCTCGACAATCTGGAGAAGTCCGGAACCATCCGCGGGTATCACGCGCGGCTGTCCAATTCCGCGCTCGGCCACCAGATGACGGCGATCGTGCACATATCGCTGTCGGGGCAATTCGAAAAAACGCTGTCGGATTTCGAGGCGGCAATCAAGCGCTGCCCGAACGTGCTCTCCTGCCATCTGATGTCGGGCGAATACGACTACATCCTGCGCATCGCGGCGAAGGATCTCGTCGACTATGAGCGCATCCACAAGGAATGGCTGTCAGCCATGCCGCACGTCACCAAGATCAACTCGTCCTTCGCGCTGCGCGAGATCGTCGATCGCACCGCGGTCGGGCTGCGGCCTGAGATGGCTTAAACCGCTGCGGCTTCGGTCACCACAGTAGTCATTGGGATATCGTGCGGCTGCGGGTAGATGGTCGGGATGCGCTGCAATTCGTAGCCGACGCCGATCACCAGCGGCCTGAACGGCATTGCGGCAAGCGTGCGATCGTAAAAGCCGCCGCCATAACCCAGCCGATAGTTACCCGGATCGATGCCGACGATCGGCGAGATCACGATGTCGGGCAGCACCGGGTCGCCCTCGGCCGGGATCGGAATGTTCCACACGCCCTTTTCCAGCCGGTCGCCCTGTTTGTAGGCGCGAAACACCAGCGGCTGTCCCTTCTCGATGACGACGGGCAGCGCGGTGCGCCCACCGCGCTCGTTGATCGAGGTCATCCAGCCACGCAGATCCGGCTCGCCGCGAAACGGCCAGTAGAGGCTGACCATCCGGCCGGCTATGTCGCCGATCAACGCGTCGAGGCCTTCCGCGATGCGTGCCGACATCGCGGCGCGCGCATCGGCTGAAACGGCGAGGCGCCCGGTGATGAGCCGCTCACGCTCGGCCTTGCGCCATCGCCGAACATCCGTCCAGTCGGAGAGCGGCTCCCGGTATTCCGGGTCGAGTTCGTGCATGAAACAGGGCGGTGAGGCGTATTGGGCCGGGCCTTCGTCGTCGTGTTTGTCAGCCATGCTTGGCTCCTGTCGTTTTGTTTCACGCTATACTCGCACCTGTGCGACCGCATGTGCATTCACGACGCCGCACGACGACTCCCGGGCATGACCGTTGCCATGCGCAATATTGTTGCAGTGCACAAAAATACTTACATCATCGGCAGGATTGCACTTTGGCGAGGTGGAATGAAATGAGCGAAACCGAGCATAAAGTCGTTGTCGTCGGCGCCGGCTTCGGCGGCCTCGAACTCACGCGCGCGCTGGCGGGAGCTCCGGTGCGCATCACCATGATCGACAAGCGCAACCACCATCTCTTCCAACCGCTGCTTTACCAGGTGGCGACGACGTCGCTGGCGACCTCGGAAGTCGCCTGGCCGATCCGCCATCTTCTGCGCAGGCGCAAGGACGTGACGACGCTTCTCGGCAATGTCACCGGCGTCGACCGCGCCGGCAAGCGCGTGCTGCTCGAGGACGGCGGCTCGATCCCCTATGACACGCTGGTGCTCGCCACCGGCGCGCGCCACGCCTATTTCGGCCATGACGAATGGGAGCCGTTCGCGCCGGGTCTGAAGACGCTTGAGGATGCCACGACGATCCGGCGCCGTATCCTGCTCGCTTTCGAGCAGGCCGAGCGCGAAACCGATCCGGCCAAGCGCCAGGCGCTGCTGACCCTGGCCATCGTCGGCGGCGGGCCGACCGGTGTCGAGCTCGCCGGTACCATTGTCGAGCTCGCGCACGACACGTTGCGCGGCGAGTTCCGCCACATCGATCCAAGCCAGGCGCGCGTCGTGCTGATCGAAGCCGGCGACCGGATCCTGGCCAATTTCGCGCCGCAGCTTTCCGACTATGCCCGCAAGGCGCTGGAACGGCTGGGCGTCACCGTCGAGCTCGGGCGTCCGGTCACGCACCTCGATGCCGAAGGTGTCGTCTTCGGCGACGCGCGCTTGTCGGCAAGGACGATCATCTGGGCGGCTGGCGTTGCCGCTTCGCCGGCGGCCGAATGGCTGGGAGCGCCGGCCGACCGGGCGGGCAGGGTAGTCGTCGAACCCGACCTCACCGTGCCGGGCAGTCCCGACATTTTCGTCATCGGCGACACCGCGCATGTGCTGCGGCCGGATGGAAAGCCAGTGCCGGGTGTGGCGCCCTCTGCCAAGCAGGAGGGCAAGCATGTTGCCGCGACAATCAAGGCGCGGCTCGCCGGCGACACGGCGATGCGTCCTTTCCAATACCGTCATGACGGCGATCTGGCGACGATCGGCAAGCGCGCCGCGGCAATCGATTTCGGCTGGATCAAGCTCACCGGCTGGCTCGCCTGGTGGCTCTGGGGCATAGCGCACATCTATTTCCTGATCGATTTCCGCAACCGCCTGGCGGTCTCGCTTAGCTGGCTATGGATATATTTTACGGGTCAGCGCAGCGCGCGCCTGATCACGCAGGGCGACGACGACAAAAGCTGATTCCCAGGCCGCCGCCTGCGGGCAGCGGAGATGCTTGATGGCCGATCGCGGTTTCATTCCGTCGCCTCAAGAGCGTGGCACTCTGCGGCCAGGCCCTCTTGCGCAGGCGCCGTTGGCCGAGAGCGCCAGGCAAAAAGCGGTTAACTGGAACGACTGCCGTCGCTCCCCCCTCTGGTTCCGGCCGTCCGCATGGGATAGTTTTAGCCATGCGTTATGTGATCGTCATCGCCTCCATCACCTTCTTCCTGTTCTGGGACGGACTCTACAATCGCGGCCACTACCTCGATGTGACCGTGCGGGAAGTGTCGCGCATCGTGCGCTATGTTACCGGGTAAGGTCTCGCCGGTTTCGCATCGCGGGCGCGACATCGTTGCCGGTTGACGCCTGGGCATTGCTCCCACAAAAACGCCGCTGAAGCGAAGACCAGGGAGGCTGGCTTGATCCGGCACATCGTTTTCTTCAGCGTGCGGCGCAAGGAAGATGTCGAGACTGTGCGCTCGGGCCTGCTGGCGCTTGGCAACATTCCGCACTCGAAGCATTTCGAGGTGACGCTCAATACCAAGGTCGATCAGTTCTCCAATGCGATCGATGTCGTCGTCTATGCCGAGTTCGAGGACGAGGCGGCGCTTGCCGCTTACAAGGCGCATCCGATTTATGCGGATACGACCAGCAAGGTGAAGCCGCTGCGCGAACTGCGCTATTCTGCGGATGTAGTGGCCGCTGCCTGAGCGGCAAAGCCGCGGCCGACCGTTCGGTGCACTTGAACAGCCGGCCGGAATGGGGCACACCGCGCCGGTATGATCGAAAGCTCCGCCCATCCGCTTGACCATCTCGTGCTGCCGACACCGAGCCTCGATGCCGTCCGGTCGCGTCTGACCTCGCTCGGCTTTGTCGTAGCGCCCACAGGCATCCACCCCTTCGGCACGGAGAATGCTTGCGTCTTTTTCGCCGACGGCACCTATCTCGAGCCGCTGGCGGTGGGAAATGAACAGGCGGCAAGACAAGCGATTGCGGCCGGCAATGTTTTCATTACGCGCGACCGCCTTTATCGCGAGCGGCTGGGCGAGGAAGGTTTTTCCGCCGTCGTGCTTGGAACCGGCAATGCCGATGCCGACCATATGCGTTTTGTCGAAGCCGGTCTGTCAGCCGGCGATACGCTGCGTTTCTCGCGCGCGTTCACAGATACGAACGGAAAGAGCGACACGGCATCCTTCAAGCTGGCCTTTGCGGTCGGCAAGGGAGCGACGGACGCCTTCCTCTTCGCCTGCGAGCGCGTGAACCCGCCGAAGATCGATCGCACGGCGCTGCAGGCCCATGCCAATGGCGTGACCGGCGTCATCGAGGTAATCGCCGTGAGCGATGTGCCTTCCGCACAGATCGCATTGATCTCGATCGCCGCCGGGTCAGAGGCAGACGGCGACATGGTGCGGTTGCCGAATGCAATCTTGAGCGTGGTCACGCCAGAGAGCTACGCGCAGCGTTTCGGCCTGGCGGCCGAAGCCTCACCACATTTACGGTTTGAGGCGATTGTTTTCTCGATCCGCGACAAAGCTACAGCGGCGCACGCGCTTGCGGCCGGGGCCATCGATCACGACATGAGCGGCACTGACATCGTCGTTCCACCGGCGCGCGGGCGGGGCGCGGCCTTCATCTTCCGGGAGATCCCATGAGCAAGCCCCTGGCGCCCAATTCATCGGTAACCGTCGGCAAGGTCGTCTTCGCCAACAATGCGCCGCTGTCGCTAATCGCCGGCCCGTGCCAGCTTGAATCGCGCCAGCACGCTTTCGACATGGCCGGCGCGCTGAAGGAACTGACGGAACGTCTGGGAATCGGCCTCGTCTACAAGACCAGTTACGACAAGGCCAACCGCACCTCGCTGTCGGCGACCCGCGGCGCCGGGCTCGATGCGGCGATGCCGATCTTTGACGATCTGCGCAACGAGTTTGGCCTTCCTGTGCTGACCGACGTCCACAACGAGGAGCAATGCGCGATCGTAGCACCCCATGTCGATGTCCTGCAGATCCCCGCCTTCCTGTCGCGCCAGACTGACATGCTGGTCGCCGCCGCCAGGACCGGCAAGGTCATCAACGTGAAGAAGGGGCAGTTCCTCGCGCCCTGGGACATGAAGAACGTCGTCGCCAAGATCACCGGCTCCGGCAACCCGAATGTGCTCACCACCGAGCGCGGCGTCTCGTTCGGCTACAACACGCTCGTCTCGGACATGCGCGCTCTGCCGGTCATGGCCGAGATCGGCGCCCCGGTAATCTTCGACGCCACCCATTCCGTGCAGCAGCCGGGCGGGCAGGGCGGCTCCTCCGGCGGCGAACGGCGCTTTGTCGCGACGCTCGCGCGCGCGGCCGTTGCCGTCGGTGTCGCCGGCGTCTTCATCGAAACCCATCAGGACCCGGACAATTCGATGTCTTCGGATGGCCCCAACATGGTGCCTCTCAAGGACATGCCGGCGTTGCTGGAAAAGCTCATGGCCTTTGATCGGATTGCCAAGGGTCACTGATTGCAGCGGCGGACCTCGATCCGGCGCCGGTTTGTGGTGAGCGGGGGCTGCCTCACCGACAGCCGAGCAAATCGTCGGGAACCTTAGCGCGCTCCTCTCATTGTCGGTGCAGGCATTCAACGAGAGGAGCACCATCATGACCACTCCGTCCGGGCATACCGAAGCCATTGCCGCCTCGCGCGTCATCGGCACGTCGGTCTATAACACCGAAGGCAAGAGCATCGGCAGCATCGAGGATGTGATGCTCGACAAGATGTCGAATGGCATTATGTTCGCCGTGATCGGCTTCGGCGGCTTTCTCGGTATGGGCGAGAAATACCACGCCGTTCCGTGGGCGACGCTCGACTATGACGAGGACAGAGGCGGCTACGTCGTGCCGTTCACAAAGGAACAGCTTCAGGCCGCGCCCGCCTATTCGATCGACGAGCTGACCGGCGCCGACGGCGAAGCCGCCCGCGATGCGTCATTCCAGTATTACCATGTGAAGCCCTATTGGCATTGATCGCAGATCGGCAAGCTGGGAATCGAAAGGCCCCCGACACAAAGCCGGGGGCCTTTGACGTTTAGCTACTCCGCCGCGTTGAGAGTCGATAGCTCCACCGAGCTCTGCTGGGGTTTCTGATCGTCGCATGACGTCAGGAACGCTGCCGCGATCAGGAACAAACTCACGATACCGCTCAACTGGGACATGGCGAAACTCCTCCTGTTTCGCCCCGCGCGAACGCGACCATAGATGAGATGGTCACACAGCGCGCATGACTTATGATGACAGAAAATTGCGCTTCGTGAATCACGCCCGCGGCAATAAATGCGGGGCCCGCCGATTGCCTTTTGCTCTGCTTTGGCTAAGAGGGGCGCGACGCTTCAATCGATCAATCGGGGACATCGCAAATGACCGCCATCATCGACATTGTCGGGCGTGAAATCCTGGACAGCCGTGGCAATCCGACCGTCGAGGTCGACGTGGTGCTGGAGGACGGCTCCATGGGCCGCGCCGCTGTGCCGTCGGGCGCATCGACCGGCGCGCATGAGGCGGTCGAAGTCCGGGACGGCGGGCCGCGCTATCTCGGCAAGGGCGTGCAGCGCGCCGTCGAAGCGGTGAACGGCGAGCTATTCGAGGCGATCGGCGGCATGGAAGCCGAGAACCAGATCCATATCGACCAGACGATGATCGAGCTCGACGGCACGCCGAACAAGAGCCGCCTTGGCGCCAACGCCATCCTGGGCGTATCGCTGGCGGTCGCCAAGGCCGCGGCGGAAGCCGCGGGCCTGCCGCTCTACCGCTATGTCGGCGGCACTAAGGCGCACATCTTGCCGGTGCCGATGATGAACATCATCAACGGCGGCGCGCATGCCGACAACCCGATCGACTTCCAGGAGTTCATGATCCTGCCTATCGGCGCGCCGACCCTGCGCGACGGCGTGCGCTGGGGCTCGGAGATTTTCCACACGCTCAGGAAGAAGCTGAAGGACGCCGGCCACAACACCAATGTCGGCGACGAGGGCGGCTTCGCCCCCAACCTGAAGAGCGCGCCTTCGGCGCTCGATTTCATCATGGAATCGATCGAGAAGGCAGGCTTCAGGCCCGGCGAGGACGTGGCCCTCGGTCTCGATTGCGCGGCGACCGAGTTCTTCAAGGACGGCAATTACGTCTATGAGGGCGAGAAGAAGACCCGCGATCCGAAGGCGCAGGCCAAGTACCTTGCCAAGCTCGCTGCCGATTATCCGATCATCACCATCGAGGACGGCCTTGCCGAGGACGATTGGGAAGGCTGGAAGATCCTGACCGATCTGATCGGCAAGAAGACCCAGCTCGTCGGCGACGATCTCTTCGTCACCAACACGGCGCGGCTGCGCGACGGTATCCGCATGGGCGTCGCCAATTCGATCCTGGTCAAGGTCAACCAGATCGGCTCGCTGACCGAGACGCTCGACGCCGTCGAGACCGCGCACAAGGCCGGCTACACCGCCGTCATGTCGCATCGCTCGGGCGAGACCGAGGATTCGACCATCGCCGACCTCGCCGTCGCCACCAATTGCGGGCAGATCAAGACCGGCTCGCTGTCGCGTTCGGACCGCATGGCCAAATACAACCAGCTCATCCGCATCGAGGAAGAGCTCGGCAAGCAAGCGCGCTACGCAGGCAAGTCCGTGGTCAAGGGCTGATCCAGCCTGTTCGGACAGTCTGGAAAGGGCGGGTCATTCCCGCCCTTTTTCGTTCCGGCGATCCTCGATAAGGGTCGTCCGTAACCGTCCATTAAGCACAATCGGGCGAAATACGACTCATGGCCGCTTGCGTTCGCGGCCGCGAGGGTTCGGGTCATGTGGACACGTCAGCACAAGCAGAGAAACACCGGCAGGCTGATCATCCCCTCGCTTTGCGTGCTCTTCCTGGCCTATTTCGGCTTCCATGCCTATCACGGCGAATTCGGCATCTATTCCAAATATCGGCTGCAGGCCCGTGCGGTTGAATTGAAGGCCCAGCTTGACGCCGTGAAGGCGCGCCGGATCGACTTCGAGCGCCGTGTCCAGCTGATGCATGAGGGTACGCTGGAGAAGGATATGCTTGACGAGCAGGCCCGAAAGGCGCTCAATCTGTCCCATCCGGACGAAATCACCATTATGCTGCCTACCTCGAGGAAATAACCGAATTTCGGTTAATCGCCTTTATTTTCAATGATTCTAATCGCTTAGATGCATGCCAGCCATGCGTTTTTCAGCATGGCGCAATGCATCCTTGCATGTTAGCTTTCCGCAATCGGTGGGGAGACGATCGATCTCCCTGAATGTCCGCGAAGAGACGCCAACAGGGAGTGACGCATGGCCACCGCCGCCAAAAAAGCGCCCGCAAAATCCAGATCCGACAAACAGCCCAATCTGTCAGCGCCCAAACCGGCGGATTTCACCAAAGAAGAAGAGCTTTCCGCCTACCGTCACATGCTTTTGATCCGCCGCTTCGAGGAGAAGGCGGGCCAGCTCTACGGCATGGGCTTCATTGGCGGCTTCTGCCACCTCTATATCGGCCAGGAGGCCGTCGTCACCGGCATGAAGATGGCGCTGGTCGAAGGCGACCAGATGATCACCGCCTATCGCGACCATGGCCACATGCTGGCGATGGAGCTGTCGCCGCGCGGCGTCATGGCCGAGCTCACCGGTCGCCGTGGCGGTCTTTCGAAGGGCAAGGGCGGCTCGATGCACATGTTCTCCAAGGAAAAGCATTTCTATGGCGGCCACGGCATTGTCGGCGCGCAGGTGTCGCTCGGCACCGGTCTCGCCTTCGCCAACCGCTACCGCGACAACAAGAATGTCTCGCTGACCTATTTCGGCGATGGCGCCGCCAACCAGGGCCAGGTCTATGAAAGCTTCAACATGGCCTCGCTGTGGAAGCTGCCGGTGATCTACATTATCGAGAACAACCGCTACGCCATGGGCACGTCCGTGTCGCGTTCGTCGGCCGAGACCGACTTCTCGCATCGCGGCGCTTCCTTCAAGATTCCCGGCATCCAGGTCGACGGCATGGACGTCCGCGCCGTGAAGTCGGCGGCCGATCTCGCGACCGAATGGTGCCGTGCCGGCAACGGTCCGCTCATCCTCGAGATGCAGACCTATCGCTATCGAGGCCATTCGATGTCCGACCCGGCGAAATACCGCTCCAAGGAGGAAGTGCAGAAGATGCGCTCCGAGCATGACCCGATCGAGCAGGTCCGGGTGCGGCTGCTCGACAAGAAGTGGGCAAGCGAGGACGAGCTCAAGGCCATCGACAAGGAAGTCCGCGACATCGTCGCCGACGCCGCCGAATTCGCCCAGAACGACGCCGAGCCGGATCCGTCCGAGCTCTGGACCGACATCGTACTCTAAGGAGAGGGCAAGGACATGCCGATCGAAATTCTCATGCCCGCGCTGTCGCCGACGATGGAAGAGGGCAATCTTTCCAAATGGCTGAAGAACGAAGGCGACAAGGTCGTCGCCGGTGATGTGATCGCCGAGATCGAGACCGACAAGGCGACGATGGAGGTCGAAGCTGTCGACGAAGGCACGCTGGCCAAGATCGTGGTTCCCGCCGGCAGTGAAGGCGTCAAGGTCAACGCGGTCATCGCCGTGCTTGCCGTCGACGGCGAGGACGTCGACAAGGCCGGCGAAGGCATCGGCGAGGAAGAGCCCGCCAAGGCTGAAAAAGCCGCGCCGGCCCCGGCGCAAGCCTCGGCCAAAAGCGAGGCGTCCGCCGCTGTCGCCGCCGCGCCGAAGGCGGAGATCGCCGCCGATCCGGATATTCCAGCCGGCACCGAGATGGTTTCCACCACGGTGCGCGAAGCGCTCCGTGACGCCATGGCCGAGGAGATGCGCCGCGACGGCGATGTCTTCGTCATGGGCGAGGAGGTCGCCGAGTACCAGGGCGCCTACAAGATCACGCAGGGCCTGCTGCAGGAATTCGGGCCGAGGCGCGTCGTCGACACGCCGATCACCGAGCATGGCTTTGCCGGTGTCGGCGTCGGCGCCGCGATGGCGGGGCTGAAGCCGATCGTCGAGTTCATGACCTTCAACTTCGCCATGCAGGCGATCGACCAGATCATCAACTCGGCCGCCAAGACGCTCTATATGTCCGGCGGCCAGATGGGCGCGCCGATCGTGTTCCGTGGTCCCAACGGTGCGGCGGCCCGCGTCGCCGCCCAGCACTCGCAATGCTATGCCGCCTGGTACAGCCATATCCCCGGCCTGAAGGTGGTGATGCCCTATACGGCTGCCGACGCCAAGGGCCTGCTCAAGGCCGCGATCCGCGACCCGAACCCGGTCATCTTCCTGGAGAACGAGATCCTCTACGGCCATTCCTTCGACGTGCCGAAGCTCGACGACTTCGTGCTGCCGATCGGCAAGGCGCGTATCCACAAGCAGGGCAAGGACGTCACCCTCGTCTCCTTCGGCATCGGCATGACCTATGCGCTCAAGGCGGAAGCCGAGTTGCGCGGCATGGGCATCGACGCCGAGATCATCGATTTGAGAACCATCCGCCCGCTCGACTTCGACACGATCATCGCCTCGGTGAAGAAGACCAACCGCCTCGTGGTGGTGGAAGAAGGTTTTCCGCAGAACTCGGTCGGCGATCACATCGCCAACCAGGTCTCGCAGCGCGCCTTCGATTTCCTCGATGCGCCGGTGATCACCATTGCCGGCAAGGACGTTCCCATGCCTTACGCGGCGAACCTCGAGAAGCTGGCGCTGCCCAACGTCGGCGAAGTCGTCGAGGCCGTCAAAGCCGTCACTTATCGCTGAGCCGGTCGGGAGGACATCATGCCAATCAACATCACCATGCCGGCGCTCTCCCCGACCATGGAAGAGGGCAATCTGTCAAAATGGCTGGTCAAGGAAGGCGATAAGGTTTCGCCGGGTGACGTGATCGCCGAGATCGAGACCGACAAGGCGACGATGGAGGTCGAAGCCGTCGATGAAGGCACAGTCGCCAAGCTGGTGGTTCCGGCCGGCACCGAAGGCGTCAAGGTCAACGCGCTGATCGCCATCCTGGCCGGTGAAGGCGAGGATGCCGCGGCCGCTGCCAAGAGCGGCGGCGGCGCCGCGCCCAAGGCTGAAGCGCCGAAAGCTGATGCCCAGAAGGGCGAGCCGCCCAAGGAAGCGCCCAAGCCGGCAGCAGCCGCCGCGGCGCCCCCGCCGGCGAAGGCCGAGCCTGCTCCCGTCGCCAACGGCCACGCCGCAGGCGATCGCGTCTTCGCATCGCCGCTGGCCCGCCGCATCGCCAAGGATGCCGGCGTCGACGTGACGGCGCTGACCGGTTCCGGCCCGCATGGCCGCGTGGTGAAGGTCGACGTCGAGGCGGCGATCGCTTCCGGCGGCGCTCCGGCTGCGAAGGCGCCCGCCGCCGCCCCGTCCGCTCCGGCCGCAGCGCCCAAACCGATGTCGGACGACCAGGTGCTGAAGCTGTTCGCCGAAGGCTCCTACGAGCTCGTGCCGCATGACAACATGCGCAAGACCATCGCGCGTCGCCTGGTCGAGGCGAAGTCCACCATCCCGCATTTCTATTTGACGCTGGACTGCGAGCTCGATGCGCTCTTGGCGCTGCGCACGCAGCTCAATGCCGCAGCCCCGATGCGGAAGACCGAGAAGGGCGAGGTTCCGGCCTACAAGCTCTCGGTCAACGACATGGTCATCAAGGCCATGGCGATGGCGCTGATGGCGGTGCCGGACGCCAACGCCTCCTGGACCGACAGCGCCATGGTCAAGCACAAGCACGCCGATGTCGGCGTCGCCGTGTCGATCCCCGGCGGCCTGATCACGCCGATCATCCGGCATGCAGACGAAAAGACGCTGTCGGTCATCTCCAACGAGATGAAGGACCTGGCAAGCCGCGCCAGGAGCCGCAAGCTGAAGCCGGAAGAATATCAGGGCGGCACGACGGCGGTGTCCAATCTCGGCATGTTCGGCGTCAAGGACTTCGCCGCCGTCATCAACCCGCCGCATGCGACGATCCTGGCGGTCGGCGCAGGCCAGGAACGGGCGGTGGTCAAGAAGGGCGAGATCAGAATAGCCACCGTGATGTCGGTGACCTTGTCGACCGATCACCGCGCCGTCGACGGCGCGCTCGGCGCCGAACTGCTCGGCGCCTTCAAGCGCTTGATCGAAAACCCGATGGGCATGCTGGTGTAAGAAGGGAAAAGGCGGTGCGGAAATTCGTCACCAGCCTTTTCACCCTGATTATTTTTAATCCCGACGGCGAGCTCTTCGCATGCCGGCGCGGCAGGCGCTCGCAGCCAGCTTTCGGCAAGGGTGGGGCAATCGCATGAAGACAATTCTCTGTTATGGCGACTCGCTGACCTGGGGCTATGACGCCGCCAATCTCGGTCGCCATGCGCTCGAGGACCGCTGGCCGAGCGTGCTTGGGGCTGAACTCGGCAACGATGTCGAAGTCATCGCCGAAGGCCTCAACGGCCGCACCACCGCCTTCGACGACCATCTGGCCGGCGCCGATCGCAATGGCGCCCGCATTCTGCCGACGATCCTGACCAGCCATGCGCCGCTCGATCTCGTTATCGTCATGCTCGGCTCCAACGACATGAAGCCTTGGATTCACGGCAATCCGGTCGCAGCCAAGCAGGGCGTGCAGCGGCTGATCGATATCGTGCGCGGCCATGACTATCCGTTCGACTGGCCGGCGCCGCAGATCCTCGTTGTCGCGCCGCCTGTCGTGACACGCACCGACAATGCCGAGTTCAAGGAAATGTTCGCCGGCGGCGACGACGCTTCCAAGCGTCTTGCGCCGCAGTATTCCTTGCTGGCCGACGAGGCCGGCTGCGGCTTCTTCGACGCCGGCACGGTCGCAACCACCACGCCGCTCGACGGCGTCCATCTCGATGCCGAGAACACGCGAAACATCGGCAAGGCTCTGGCGCCGCTCGTGCGCGTCATGCTCTCGCTCTAACCCTCAGAAAGATCAGGGAGAAAACCCGTGGCTGAATCCTACGACGTCATCATCATCGGCTCAGGCCCCGGCGGCTATGTCACGGCGGTGCGTTCCGCCCAGCTCGGCTTCAAGACGGCAATCGTCGAGCGCGAGCATCTTGGCGGCATCTGCCTGAATTGGGGCTGCATTCCGACCAAGGCGCTGCTGCGCTCGGCCGAGATCATGCATTATTCGGATCATCTGAAGGATTACGGGCTTAAGCTTGAAGGCGGTAAAATTATGCCCGACACCGCTGCCGTGGTCGACCGCTCGCGAAAAGTCTCGCTCAGGCTGAACACCGGCGTCGGCTTCCTGATGAAGAAGAACAAGGTCGACGTCATCTGGGGCGAGGCCAAGCTTTCCAAAGCCCCAGCCGGTGACAAACCGGGCGAGGTCGTCGTCTCAAAGACCGCGAAGAAGGCGATGGAGCCGCAGCCGCCGGTGCCGAAAGGCGTCAAGGGCGAGGGCACCTACACGGCCAAGCACATCATCCTGGCGACGGGCGCCAGGCCGCGCGCGCTGCCCGGCATCGAGCCGGACGGCAAGCTGATCTGGACCTATTTCGAGGCCATGGTGCCGAAGGAAATGCCGAAATCGCTGTTGGTGATGGGTTCGGGTGCCATCGGCATCGAATTCGCCTCCTTCTACCGCACCATGGGCGCCGATGTGACGGTGGTCGAGCTGCTGCCGGCGGTAATGCCGGTCGAGGACGCCGAGGTCTCGAAATTCGCGCAAAAACAGTTCGAGAAGCAGGGCATGAAGATCCTCCTCGAGGCCAAGGTGACCAAGGTTGAAAAGGGCGCCAATTCGGTCACCGCGCATGTCGAGATGAAGGACGGCAAGGTCGAGAAGATCACCGCCGACCGCATGATCTCGGCCGTCGGCGTGCAGGGCAACATCGAGAATCTCGGCCTGGAAGCGCTTGGCGTGAAGACGGATCGCGGCTGCGTGGTCGTCGACGGCTACGGCAAGACCAATGTGCCCGGCATCTACGCCATCGGCGACGTCGCCGGCCCGCCTATGCTCGCCCACAAGGCCGAGCATGAGGGCGTTGTCTGCGTCGAGAAGATAGCCAATTTCCCGGGCGTGCACCCCATCGACAAGCTGAAGATCCCCGGCTGCACCTATTGTAGCCCGCAGGTCGCGTCCGTCGGCCTGACCGAGGCGAAGGCCAAGGCGGAAGGCAAGGATATCCGCGTCGGCCGCTTCCCTTTCAGCGCCAACGGCAAGGCCATCGCGCTCGGCGAGGACCAGGGCTTCGTCAAGACCATCTTCGACAAGAAGACCGGCCAGC
Source organism: Mesorhizobium sp. CA6 (assembly GCF_020165035.1). Taxonomy (NCBI): domain Bacteria; kingdom Pseudomonadati; phylum Pseudomonadota; class Alphaproteobacteria; order Hyphomicrobiales; family Phyllobacteriaceae; genus Mesorhizobium; species Mesorhizobium sp. CA6. Next base: position 62,610 of record NZ_JAIUHI010000009.1, read on the forward strand.
TGCTCGGCGCGCACATGGTCGGCGCCGAGGTGACTGAGCTCATCCAGGGTTTTGTCGTGGCTATGAACCTGGAGACGACCGAGGAAGAGCTGATGCATACGATCTTCCCGCATCCGACACTGTCGGAGATGATGAAGGAGAGCGTGCTCGACGCCTATGGCCGCGTTTTGAACGCATGATAGGTCACCAATCGGTGATAAGTCACCAGTCGGTGATCGATGGCCAATCCGTGCTAACGTGGTTGGGCGAGACTCACACGCGGCAGCCGGAGAAAGCTGACGGCAAGGCGGTTCGTATCCGGATGCATTTTCACCTGATCGAGGAGGAATTGGCACATGCATATGAATGGCGTCGGCTGGATCGCAGCCATCATCGTCGGCGGCCTGGCGGGCTGGCTGGCCGAGATGGTCATGAAGAGCAACACCGGTATCTTCATGAACATCATCATGGGGATCGTCGGCGCGATAGTGCTGAACGCGATCCTGCAGGCCGTCAACATCCAGTCGTTCGGCGTCGGCTGGGTCGCCTATCTGATCACCGGCTTCATCGGCGCCTGCCTGCTGATCTTCGTCGGACGGCTCGTGCGTCGCTGACCCAAAGCCACCGTTATGCGAAAATGGCCGTGGCGGCATGCGCTGCCGCGGCCTTTTTCTTTGTCTCGAAAAGTCCTAGATGACGCAAGACAGGCGGCTGGCGAAATCGCGGCCGCGAAGGGTTTGAGATGGTCACAGTCGTAGACACGATCGCCAACCGGCCGCGCCCGCGGCATCCCGAGAAGGCGCACCGGCCCGACGAGGAGGTGCTGCGCAAGCCCGACTGGATCCGCGTCAAGGCGCCGGTTTCCAAGGGCTATGCCGAAACGCGCGAGATCGTGAAGTCGCACAAGCTGGTGACGGTGTGCGAGGAGGCCGGTTGCCCGAATATCGGCGAATGCTGGGACAAGAAGCACGCCACCTTCATGATCATGGGCGAGATCTGCACGCGCGCCTGCGCCTTCTGCAATGTCGCGACCGGCATCCCGACCGCGCTCGATCCGGATGAGCCGGCGCGCGTGGCGCACGCCGTCAAGCAGATGGGATTGAGCCATGTCGTCATCACCTCCGTCGACCGCGACGATCTTGACGACGGCGGCGCGCAGCATTTCGCCGAAGTCATCCGCACCATCCGCAAGGCAACGCCTTCGACGACGATCGAGATCCTGACGCCCGACTTCTTGCGCAAGGACGGCGCGCTGGAGATCGTCGTTGCGGCCAAGCCCGATGTCTTCAACCACAATCTCGAAACCGTGCCGTCGAATTACCTGACGGTTCGCCCCGGCGCGCGTTATTTCCACTCGATCCGGCTTTTGCAGCGGGTCAAGGAACTCGACCCCTCGATCTTCACCAAATCCGGCATCATGGTCGGCCTCGGCGAGGAGCGGAACGAGGTGCTGCAGTTGATGGACGATCTGCGTTCGGCCAATGTCGACTTCATGACCATCGGCCAGTATCTGCAGCCTTCCAAGAAGCACCATCCGGTGATCCGCTTTATCCCGCCGGACGAGTTCAAGTCCTACGAGACCATCGGCAAGACGAAGGGTTTTCTCCTCATGGCGTCGAGCCCGCTGACCCGCTCCTCGCACCATGCCGGCGAGGATTTCGCCAGGCTCCGCGCGGCGCGCGAGGCGCAGCTCGCGAAGGCCAGCTGACCTTCAATGCCGAAATTCGAGGCGACACGCCGCGTCGCGCATACGCCCGACGAGATGTTCGCGCTGGTGGCGGACATCGAGGCTTACCCGCAATTCCTGCCGCTCTGCGAATCCCTCACCGTGCGCTCGCGCAAGGAGCGTGACGGCCGCACCATCCTGGTTGCCGACATGAGCATCGGCTACAAGGCGATCCGCGAGACCTTTACGACCCAGGTGCTGCTGAAGCCCGACGAGAAAGCGATCGACGTCAAATACATAGACGGCCCGTTCAAATACCTCAGCAACATCTGGCGCTTCGATCCCGCGGCCAGCGGCTGCGAGGTGCATTTCTTCATCGACTACGAGTTCAAGAGCCGCATACTCGGCGCGGTGATGGGCACGATGTTCGACCGCGCCTTCCGCATGTTCTCGGAAGCCTTCGAGAAACGGGCAAACGTCATTTACGGTGTAAAGCCCGCCTAACGTTCGCCCAGCACCCGCAAGCCGAGTTGCAGCGCGTGCCTCACCGTCTCGTGCCGGATGAATTCGCGGCCCTTGTGGCCGAACAGCTGCCGCTCAGCGATTACCGGTTGTCCGGCAAGCGCTATCCCGAACCAGACAAGGCCGACCGGCTTGTCGGCCGAGCCGCCGCTGGGGCCGGCAATGCCGGTGACGGCGAGCGACAGGCTCGCTAGCGAGTGCGTCAGCGCCCCCGCCGCCATCTCCAGCACCGTCTCGCGCGAGACCGCGCCATGTGCGTCGAGCGTGGCGGCGGAGACGCCGAGCATCTCCATCTTGGCTTCGTTGGAATAGGTGACGAAGCCGCGATCGACCACGGCGGAAGACCCGGCGATATCGGTGAGCGCCGCGATGATCAGGCCGCCGGTGCAGCTTTCGGCCGTCGCCAGCATGATGCCGCGCTGCTGGCAGGCCTGGAGCAGGGCATTTGCGAGTTCGGCGTTGCTCATGCCGGCACCTCGCCCGGATAGACGACGCTGGCGGTGGCGATCGCGGCGATGCCTTCGCCGCGCCCGACGAAGCCGAGCTTCTCGTTGGTTGTCGCCTTGATCGAAATGCGCTCGGGCGCGATGCCGAGCATGGCTGCGAGCGCTTGCGTCATCGCCGCGCGATGCGGCCCGACGCGCGGCGCCTCGCAGATTAGCGTGATGTCGGCATTGGCGATACGGCCGCCGCGCTCGCGCACCAGCTTCGCCGCGTGCTCGACGAAGATCTTCGAGGCAGCACCCTTCCATTGCGGATCGAACGGTGGGAAATGCGTGCCGATATCGCCGGCGCCGCAGGTGGCGAGCAGCGCATCGGTCAGCGCATGCAGCCCGACATCGGCGTCCGAATGCCCGGAGAGTTTGCGATCATATGGAATGGCGACGCCGCAGAGCGTTACATGGTCGCCGGGCTCGAACGCGTGCACGTCATAGCCGTTGCCGGTGCGAATATCCGGGAAGCGCTGCTGCGCGCTCGAAAGCCGCTGGTCGGCCAATGCGATGTCCCTTGCCCAGGTGAGTTTGACATTGTCCGGCGATCCGGGAACGATCTTGACCGGTATCTGTGCCCATTCGGCGATCGCCGCGTCGTCGGTGAACTCCGTCTTGCCCAGATGATGCGCCTTCTCATGCGCGGCGAGCAGCGGCCAGAACGGAAAGCCCTGCGGCGTCTGCGCGGCATGAAGGCCGGCTCTCGACACCGTCTCGTCGATCATGCCGGCGGCCGATTCCCGCTTCAGCGTGTCGGCGACAGGCAGCGCCGGCAACGCGCCCTGGCGCTCGCCGATGGCTTCGATGGTGCGGTCGATCAGCCCGGCGTCGACGAAGGGTCGCACGGCGTCATGCACCAGCACTTTTGCCGGTGCCTGGTCCCTCAGCGCCAGGAGGCCGAGCCGGACGGACGCCTGGCGCGAAGGGCCGCCGATCACGGCGACAAGACGGTCGCCATGCGCTTCGGCCGCGCGTTCGAAGAGTTCGGCATCGTCGGCATGGATGGCCACGACCACGGGACCGATCATCGGATGGGAGAGGAAGATATCCAGCGTATGCGCGATAACGGCACGGCCGCCGATGCGCTGATATTGCTTCGGACCGTCCGCCTGTCCGGCGCGCGCGCCACGGCCGGCGGCAACGATCACCACCCCGATCCCGCCGTTCAGGCCTGTCGCTTGCTTTTCACTTGCCTCGCTCATTCCGATCGGTCCTAGTCGGGGTGATGGCCGAAGGCCAGCTTTTTCCAAAATGCGCCTTAATGTGACGTCATTGCGCGTTGCACAATGCCACACTTCTGGCTAGAGAATGTGCAACGATCGAACATGCTTGGTTTTTGTGCATGGCTGAACTGACCACATTGGCATCGCCTCTTGATGTCGGCGGCGTGAAAATCCGTAATCGGGTTTTCCTGGCGCCGATGTCGGGCATCACCGACGAGCCGTTCCGGCAGCGCGCGCACGCGCATGGCGCGGGATTGGTCGTTTCGGAAATGGTGGCGAGCGGCGAACTGGCCAAGGGCAGGGCAGGCTGCGACCTTCGCATCCGTCATTCCGGTCTGCCGGTGCATATGGTGCAGCTTGCCGGCCGCGAGGCCGCGCACATGGCAGAGGGCGCGCGAATCGCGACGGGCGAGGGCGCCGATATCATCGACATCAATATGGGCTGCCCGGCGAAGAAGGTGACCGGCGGCTATGCCGGCTCGGCGCTGATGCGCGACCTCGACCATGCGCTGTCGCTAATCGAGGCGGTGGTCGGCGCCGTTTCGGTGCCGGTGACCGTCAAAATGCGGCTCGGCTGGGACGAAAGCGCGCTCAACGCGCCGATGCTGGCGCGCCGCGCCGAACAGGCCGGCGTCAGCATGGTGACCGTGCATGGCCGCACGCGCTGCCAGTTCTATCAGGGCAAGGCCGACTGGCGCGCCATCGCCCGCGTCAAGCAAGCCGTCTCGATCCCGGTCGTGGCCAATGGCGATGTCGGCTCGCCGGAAGAGGCGGCGACAATCCTCGAACGGTCCGGCGCCGACGCGGTGATGATCGGTCGCGCGCATTACGGCGCGCCGTGGATTGCAGGAAGCATCGCCTCAATTGCCGGTGGTGTATCTGCGCCCGGCATTCCGCACATGCCGCAGGCGCTCGCCGACTATGTCGTGTCGCATTACGAGGACATGCTCTCGCTCTACGGCATAGAAAGCGGGCTGCGTCAGGCGCGCAAGCATCTCGGCTGGTATCTCGACCGTCACGCTGCCGATGTCTCAGCCGAGCAGCGCAAAGCCATTCTCACGTCCTTCAAGCCGGGTGAAGTCGTGGCCGAATTGTGCCGTGTCTTCGCCGATGGCGCGCACCCGGACAGCCTGCGGAGCGCGGCATGAAGGCGGACGTGCCACAGCAGGCCGATATGGCGGATGCCGCCAATATCGTGCTCAACACCATCCGCCGCCCGGTGATCATGGTCGATCCCGACGGCTTCATCACATTCGCCAACGCCGATGCCGAGGACTTCTTCCGCTCCAGCGCGAATATGCTCGCGCGCAACACGCTCTCCAAGCTGGTGCCCTTCGGCAGCCCGTTGCTGACGCTGGTCGACCAAGTGCGCGAACGCCGCGCGCCGGTCAACGAATACCGCGTCGACGTCTCGTCGCCGCGCCTCGGCATCGAAAAGATGGTCGATCTCTACGTCGCACCGGTGCCGGAATTTCCGGGCTCGGTCGTCGTCATGTTCCAGGAACGCTCGATGGCCGACAAGATCGACCGCCAGATGACGCATCGCGGTGCGGCGCGCTCCGTCACCGGTCTTGCCGCGATGCTGGCGCATGAGATTAAGAACCCGCTCTCCGGCATTCGCGGCGCCGCCCAGTTGCTCGAGCTTTCCGCCTCCGATGAAGATCGCGCGCTGACCCGCCTGATCACCGACGAGACCGACCGCATCGTCTCACTGGTCGACCGCATGGAAGTGTTCTCCGATGAGCGGCCGATCGAGCGCTATCCGGTCAACATCCATGTCGTGCTCGACCATGTGAAGGCGATTGCCAAGAACGGTTTTGCAAGACGGATCAAGATTTTGGAGGAATATGATCCATCATTGCCTCCAGTCTTCGCCAACCGCGATCAGCTGATCCAGGTCTTTCTCAATCTGGTCAAGAACGCTGCCGAGGCGATCGGCGCCGACCCGCAGGGCGAGATCGTGCTGTCGACGGCCTTCCGCCCAGGCATCCGCGTCTCGGTGCCCGGAACGCAGGACCGAGTGTCGTTGCCGCTGGAATTCTGCGTGCATGACAACGGTCCCGGCGTTTCCGAGGACATCCTGCCGATCCTGTTCGATCCGTTCATCACCACCAAGCCGAACGGCTCCGGACTTGGCCTTGCGCTGGTCGCCAAGATCGTCGGCGAGCATGGCGGCATCATCGAATGCGATTCGACGCCGCGCGGGACGACGTTTCGCATCCTGCTTCCAGCCTGGAAGGAGGCCGCACCAAGCGCCGGCGATGAAGCTGAAGGAGACCGCACATGACCGCTCGCGGCAATATTCTCGTCGCCGATGACGATGCGGCCATCCGCACCGTGCTCAACCAGGCGCTGTCACGCGTCGGCCACGAGGTGCGTGTGACCTCCAATGCCTCGACGCTGTGGCGCTGGGTGGCTGCGGGCGAGGGCGATCTCGTCATCACCGATGTGGTGATGCCCGACGAAAACGCCTTCGACATGCTGCCGCGCATCAAGAAGGCGCGGCCCGAGCTGCCGGTCATCGTCATGAGCGCCCAGAACACGTTCATGACCGCCATCCGCGCCTCCGAGACCGGCGCCTACGAATATCTGCCGAAGCCGTTCGACCTGACGGAGCTGCTCAACATCGTCAGCCGGGCGTTGGCCGAGCCGAAGCGGCCGAAGCTCGATGGCCGCGCGGAAGACCAGCCGGAGACAATGCCGCTGGTCGGCCGATCCGCCGCCATGCAGGACATCTACCGCATGCTGGCGCGCATGATGCAGACCGACCTCACGGTCATGATCAGCGGCGAGTCCGGCACCGGCAAGGAGCTGGTGGCGCGCGCGCTGCACGAATATGGCCGCCGTCGCGGCGGCCCGTTCGTGGCCATCAACATGGCGGCGATCCCGCGCGACCTGATCGAATCGGAATTGTTCGGCCACGAGAAGGGCGCCTTCACCGGGGCACAGAACCGCTCCAGCGGCCGGTTCGAACAGGCCGAGGGCGGCACGCTGTTCCTCGACGAGATCGGCGACATGCCGATGGAAGCGCAGACCCGGCTGCTGCGCGTGCTGCAGCAGGGCGAATACACCACTGTCGGCGGCCGCACGCCGATCAAGACCGACGTCCGTATCGTCGCGGCCACAAACAAGGACCTGCGCACGCTCATCAACCAGGGCCTGTTCCGCGAGGACCTGTTCTATCGTCTTAACGTCGTGCCGCTCAGGCTGCCGGCGCTGCGCGAGCGTTCCGAGGACATTCCCGACCTGGTGCGGCATTTCTTCAAGCAGGGCGCCAGCGAGGGCCTGCAGACCAAGCGCATATCCTCCGGCGGCATCGAGCTTATGAAACGCTATCCCTGGCCGGGCAATGTGCGCGAGCTCGAAAACCTGGTGCGCCGGCTGGCCGCCCTCTACTCGCAGGACGAGATTTCATCTGAAATCATAGAATCGGAGCTGAAAACCGGCGAAAGGCCGGTCGTGCCCGATGGCGGCGCGCTCATCCCCGACGATCTGTCGATCGGCCAGGCTGTCGAGCATTTCCTGCAGCGCTACTTCGCCTCCTTCGCCGGCGAATTGCCGCCGGCCGGGCTCTACCAGCGCATTCTTGCCGAGGTCGAGTATCCGCTGGTGCTGGCTTCGATGACGGCGACGCGCGGCAACCAGATCAAGGCGGCGGAGCTTTTGGGGCTCAACCGCAACACGCTGCGCAAGAAAATCCGCGAGCTCGGCGTCAACGTCTACAAATCAGCCAGGCAGCCGTAACGTCACCTCGTCCCGTCGGTGAATTTTGTCTGGGAAAGATTATCTTCCCGGCCACACTTGTTGCATAATCGCCACAATGCGTTGCATACATCCGACGCGATGACCGACTCTGTACCGCGACATGGCAGCTGAGGCTCCGACCCTGACCCAACCGCTTTTCAACCAGACCGGCACGCGTGACGGGCGACGGTTGCTGGCGTTGCCCGGCGTGGTCGCCATTGCCGGCGCGGTGATCACGGCGGCCATATCGTTTGCGATCCTGGTCGGCGCAACGCCGATCGCGCCGACCGCCGACGCGACCTGGGCTCTGATCGCGGCCAATGCCGTCTTTGTGCTGTTCCTCATCGCCTTGATCGCGCGCGAGGTGCGACGCATCGTGCTGGCGCGGCGCCACGGCAGGGCTGCCTCGCGGCTGCATGTGCGCATCGTCGCCATGTTCGCGCTGGTCGCCGCCATCCCGGCCATCATGGTGGCGATCATCGCCTCGATCACGCTCGACATCGGCCTCGACCGCTGGTTCGAAATCCGCACCAAGACGATCGTCAACTCGTCGCTGTCGATCGCCGACGCCTATGTGCAGGAGAACGCGCGTAACCTGCAGGGCACGACATTGTCGATGGCATACGATCTCGATGCCTCGCGCACGCTTTACGGTCTCGACAAGGGCGGTTTCCTCGATCTGTTGAACAAGGAGGCCGTCGGGCGCGGCCTAGCGCATGCGGCCCTTATCAAGCCGGACGGCTCGTTCGTCATGAACGCCAAGACCGACGCCGACTTCCCCATGCCCGAGCCGCCCTCGGGCGCTGTCGACACCGCGGCCGAGGGCAAGCCGGTGCTGATCGAGCCGCGCACCCGCAACATCATGGGCGCCATTATCAAGCTGCGCGAGATCGAAGGGCTTTACCTCTACACGATCCGGCTGGTTGATCCCGACGTGATCAAGGCGCGCCAGATCGTCAGGGGCAACACCGACGAATACCGTAATCTGCAGGACAATCGCCGGACCTCGCAGGTCGCCTTCGCGTTGCCTTATCTATCGCTCACGCTGATCATCACGCTCTCGGCGATCTGGACTGGCATCGCGGTCGCCGACCGGATCGTGCGGCCGATCCGCCAGCTGATCGGCGCCGCCGACGAGGTGGCGACCGGCAATCTCGACGTTGCCGTTCCAGTGCGCCAGTCCGATGGCGACGTCGCCTCGCTCGGCGAGACCTTCAACAACATGATCCTGGAGCTCAAGTCGCAACGCAACGAGCTGCTCTCGGCCAAGGATCTGATCGACGAGCGCCGGCGTTTCTCCGAGGCGGTGCTTGCCGGCGTCACTGCCGGCGTCATCGGCGTCGACCCCTACGGCATCATCACCATCGTCAATCGCTCGGCCGAGACCATGCTGACGATTTCGGCGAATGCGACGCTCGGCCAGAACCTTTCGACGGTCCTGCCGCTTGTCGGTCGCGTGTTCGAGATCGGGCGGCAGTCCGGCAAGCCGGTCTATCGCGAGCAGGTGACCTTCTTCCGCACCGGTCTGGAGCGCACCTTCAATGTCCAGGTAACGGTCGAATCCGGCGACGACGGCGAAGAAGAGAAATCCTATGTGGTGACGGTCGACGACATCACCGATCTCGTCCAGGCGCAGCGTTCGTCGGCCTGGGCCGATGTGGCGCGGCGCATCGCGCATGAGATCAAGAACCCGCTGACGCCGATCCAGCTTTCGGCCGAGCGCATCAGGCGCCGCTACGGCAAGGTCATCACCGAGGATCGCGAGGTGTTCGACCAGTGCACCGACACCATCATCCGCCAGGTCGAGGACATCGGCCGCATGGTCGACGAATTCTCGGCCTTCGCCCGCATGCCGAAGCCGGAGATGAAGGCGATCGACCTTCGTGAGTCGTTGCGCGAGGCGTCTTTCCTGGTCGAGGTCAGCCGCTCGGACATTGCCTTCCAGCGCGATTTCGGCAGTGAGCCGTTGAAAGGCACTTTCGACAGCCGCCTGATGGCTCAGGCCTTCGGCAACGTCATCAAGAACGCGGCCGAGGCGATCGACGGACTTGATGCGCAGGACCGTTCGGGCGGCACAATCCGGATTCAGGCCGGACGGCAAGATGGCGCCATACGAATCGACGTTATCGATAACGGCAAGGGGCTGCCGCGCGAGAATCGCCAAAGGCTTCTCGAGCCCTATATGACGACGCGCGAGAAGGGCACCGGGCTTGGCCTCGCTATCGTCAAAAAGATCGTGGAGGACCATGGCGGCCGTCTCGAATTGCACGACGCGCCAGCGGATTTCCATGGCGGCCGGGGCGCGATGATCTCGATCATCCTGCCCCCGGCCACGATCGTAGCCGCGCCGCCACGCGGTGAAGGTCGAAGCGAACACGAACGAGAAACTGAAAAGGTCGGTAATGGCGTCTGACATTCTCATCGTCGATGACGAGGAAGACATCCGCGAACTTGTCGCCGGTATATTGAGCGACGAGGGTCACGAAACCCGCACGGCCCATGATGCCGACAGCGCGCTTGCGGCGATAGCCGATCGCGCGCCGCGGCTGATTTTCCTCGATATCTGGCTGCAGGGCTCGCGCCTCGATGGCCTGGCGCTGCTCGACGAGATCAAGACCATGCATCCGAACATGCCGGTGGTCATGATCTCCGGCCACGGCAACATCGAAACGGCGGTGTCGGCCATCCGGCGCGGCGCGTATGATTTCATCGAGAAGCCGTTCAAGGCCGATCGCCTCATCCTGATCGCCGAGCGCGCCCTGGAAACGTCCAAGCTGCGGCGCGAGGTCTCCGACCTCAAGCAGCGCAGCGGCGAGACTTTCGACCTGATCGGCATGTCGTCGGCGATGAGCCAGCTGCGGCAGACCATCGAGCGCGTCGCGCCGACCAACAGCCGCGTCATGATCATCGGCCCCTCCGGCTCAGGCAAGGAGCTGACGGCGCGCGCCATCCACACGCTGTCGTCTCGCAAGTCCGGTCCGTTCGTCACGCTGAGCGCGGCCACCATCACGCCCGAGCGCATGGAGATCGAGCTGTTCGGTACCGAATCGAACGGCACCGAGCGCAAGGTCGGCGCGCTGGAGGAGGCGCATCGCGGCATCCTCTACATCGACGAAGTCGCCGATATGCCGCGCGAAACGCAAAACAAGATCCTGCGCGTGCTGGTCGAGCAGCAATTCGAGCGGGTAGGCGGCACCAAGCGCGTCAAGGTCGATGTCCGCATCATTTCCTCGACCTCGCAGAACCTCGAAGCGATGATCGCCGACGGCCGCTTCCGCGAGGATCTTTACCATCGCCTGGCGGTGGTTCCGGTCATAGTGCCGGGGCTCGCTGAGCGGCGCGAGGACATTCCCTACCTCGTCGACAACTTCATGAAGCAGATCGCGCGCCAGGCCGGCATAAGGCCGCGCCGCATCGGCGACGATGCGCTGGCCGTGCTGCAGGCGCACAACTGGCCGGGCAATGTTCGCCAATTGCGCAACAATGTCGAGCGGCTGATGATCCTGGCGCGCGGCGAAGACGCCGATGCGCCGATCACCGCCGACCTTCTGCCGTCCGAGATCGGCGACGTCATGCCGCGCACGCCCAACCAGTCGGACCAGCACATCATGGCGCTGCCGCTGCGCGAGGCCCGCGAGCAATTCGAGAAGGATTATCTGATCGCCCAGATCAACCGCTTCGGCGGCAATATCTCGAAGACCGCCGAGTTCATCGGCATGGAACGATCAGCACTCCACCGCAAGCTGAAGTCGCTGGGTGTGTAGCGAGCCCTTGGCCCACGTGATTGTTCGTTACGGCAGGGGCGGAATCGCCTAAGAAAGCCGGACATTTTCCCTGAGGATGCCCATGCCGCGCATTGCCTATGTCAACGGGCGCTATGTCGTCCATGCTCAAGCCAGCGTCCATATCGAGGATCGCGGCTACCAGTTCGCGGACGGCGTCTATGAGGTTTGCGAGGTGGCGCGCGGCCATATCGTCGACATGCCGCGCCACCTTGCCAGGCTCAAGCGCTCGCTGAAGGAACTGTCGATCGCCTGGCCAGTCTCGGAAAGCGTCTTGCCGATGCTGCTGCGCGAGGTGGTCAATCGCAACGGCGTGGTCGACGGCCTTGTCTATGTGCAGGTGACGCGCGGCGTCGCCAGCCGCGAGTTCGTGTTTCCGCCCGCGGGCACAAGGCCTTCCCTGGTCATAACCGCCAGGAAAGCCGATCCGGCCGCGAGCGCGAAGCGGGTGGAGACCGGCATCAAGGTCATCACCGTCCCGGAGAATCGCTGGGACCGCGTCGACATCAAGAGCACCGGCCTCTTGCCCAATGTGCTCGCCAAACAGAAGGCCAAGGAAGCCGGCGCCCAGGAAGCGTGGTTCGTCGACACCGACGGCAACGTCAAGGAAGGCGGCTCGTCCAACGCCTGGATCGTCACCCGGGACGGCGTCCTCGTGACCCGGCCGGCCGAGCACGGCATCCTGCGCGGCATCACCCGCACGACGCTTTTCGATGTCGCCGCCAAGCTTGGCCTCAAGATCGAGGAACGCGGTTTTTCGGTCGCCGAAGCCAAGGCGGCAAGGGAAGCATTCATCAGTTCGGCGACCACAATCGCCATGCCGGTGGTCGAAATCGACGGGGCGCCGATCGCAAATGGCCATCCCGGTTCGATGACACTTTCGTTGCGGCAGGCCTTTTTTCACGTTGCGGAAAAAAGTCCAGCCTGATAACCGCACAACTGGAAGTAACCTCAACTATCTCATTCTGCTTGCCATTGTGTCGGCAAGAGGGGGTTTGCGCGCTTGACAGGTGCCTCGTAATTTGGCGCATTGGCCCGTAAACCGAAGGGGATCGGCGAAAGACAAGAAAAATGGCGGAACGATCGCAAAACCTTCAGGACCTGTTCCTGAATTCAGTTCGCAAGAGCAAAAATCCACTTACCATCTTCCTCATCAACGGTGTGAAGCTGACTGGCGTCGTCACTTCGTTCGACAATTTTTGTGTGTTGTTGCGGCGCGACGGGCACTCCCAGCTCGTCTACAAGCACGCTATTTCCACGATCATGCCGAGCCAGCCGGTTCAGATGTTCGATGGCGAGGAAAGCCAGGGCGCCTGATTGGCACGTGATAAGGACGCGGACCGCAGCGTTCGCGGAAAACAAGGACATCAACTCGGGCCGGAATCCAAGGATCCGACCCGCGCAGTGGTCATTGTGCCGGTGCTTACCCGCCAGCCGCGCGACGATGAGTCGAGCCGTCCGCGCCTGAGCCGTTCGGCGGATGCACGCCACGACGAAGCGGTCGGACTTGCCAGCGCCATCGACCTCAACCCGGTTCACACCGCGGTGGTGACGGTTGCCGATCCGCGGCCGGCCACGCTGCTCGGCAGCGGCAAGGTTGCTGAATTTGCTGAAATCGTGAAGGAGCGCAAGGCGGAGCTGGTCATCGTCGACCATCCGCTGACGCCGGTGCAGCAGCGCAATCTCGAAAAGGAACTGAACGCCAAGGTGCTCGATCGCACCGGGCTCATCCTCGAGATCTTCGGCGAGCGGGCGCGCACCAAGGAAGGCACGCTGCAGGTCGAGCTTGCGCATCTTAACTACCAGAAGGGTCGTCTGGTGCGAAGCTGGACCCACCTCGAGCGGCAGCGCGGCGGCGCCGGCTTCCTCGGCGGTCCGGGCGAAACCCAGATCGAATCCGACAGGCGCATCCTGCAGGACAAGATCACCAAGCTGAAGCACGAGCTGGAGACGGTTCGGCGCACGCGCGACCTGCACCGCGCCAAGCGCAAGAAGGTGCCGTTCCCGGTGGTGGCGATCGTCGGCTACACCAATGCCGGCAAGTCGACGCTGTTCAACCGGCTGACCGGAGCAGGGGTGCTGGCCGAGGACATGCTGTTCGCAACGCTCGATCCGACGCTGCGGCGCGTGCGGCTACCGCACGGCACGCCGGTTATCCTGTCGGACACGGTGGGCTTTATTTCCGACCTGCCGACGCATCTGGTGGCGGCCTTCCGGGCAACGCTGGAAGAAGTCGTCGAGGCGGATCTGGTGCTGCATCTGCGCGACATCTCCGATCCGGACACCGCCGCCCAGGCCGAGGACGTCGAACGCATCCTCGGCGATCTCGGCGTCGACGCTGCCGATGCGAACCGCGTGATCGAGGTCTGGAACAAGGTCGACCTGCTCGACGAAGGCAATCGCGAGCGACTGCTTGCCGAGAGCGCCAGCGGCAAGGCGCCGCCGATCTCTATATCGGCCGTCACCGGCGAAGGAATCGACGCGCTGAAAGCGCTCATCGAGACGCGCGTGTCGGGCGAGCTGGAAAGGATGACGGTGACGTTGAGCCCCGCCCAGCTTGGCCAGGTCGACTGGCTCTACCGCAACGGCGACGTCGTTTCGCGCACCGACAATGAAGACGGCAGCGTCACGCTCTCGCTGACAGCCACGCACAGCGCCCGGCAAGAGATAGAGAACCGCCTGCATCGCAGGAGCGGCAGCTAACCGGCTGTTTATTTGGTGCTTTTGGCCTGCTGCCAGAGCGCTTCCATCTCGTCGAGCGTTGCCTTCTCCAGCGACTTGCCCGAGGCCTCCAGAGCCTGCTCGACATAATGGAAGCGCGAACGGAACTTTTCGTTGGTGCCGCTGAGCGAGGCTTCGGAGTCGAGCTTGAGGTGGCGGCCGAGATTGACGATAGCAAACAGCATGTCGCCGAACTCGTCCTTGATGGGAGCCGCGTCACCGGTGGCGAGCGCCTCGCGCAATTCCCCGATCTCTTCCTCTATCTTGTCGAGGATGGGAGCTGCCTCGCTCCAGTCGAAGCCGACGCGTGCCGCCTTTTCCTGCAGTTTCAGGGCACGCGTCAGGGCAGGGAGCGCGACCGGCACGCTGTCGAGATAGCCCCTGCCGTGATCCTCCGGGTCGAGACCACGGGCGATGCGGGCGTCGCGCTTCTCGGTTTTTTCAACCGCCTTGATCTTCTCCCACATGCCCTTGGCCATGCCAGCGCTGCGCGCCTTCTCGTCGCCGAAGACGTGCGGATGGCGGCGGATCATCTTGGTGGTGATGGCCTCGACGACATCGCCGAAAGCGAACTCGCCGATCTCCTCAGCCATCTGCGCGTGATAGACGACCTGCAGCAGCAGATCGCCCAGTTCCTCGCGCAGATCGTCGAGATCGCCGCGCGCGATCGCATCGGCCACTTCATAGGCTTCGTCGATCGTGTAGGGCGCGATGGTAGCGAAATTCTGCTCGATATCCCAAGGGCAGCCGGTCTTCGGCGCCCGCAGCGCCGCCATGATCTCGATCAGGCGTGAAATGTCCTTGGAGGGCTTCATGAATTGAGCCTATCCCGCGGCCAGCGTCCGACCAACCTGGCCGGACACCGAAACGAGTTGTCCACAGCCTCAGTCAAGCACCGAGACGATCGCCTTGGCGAGATCGTCCATGCCGTCCTCCGGCAGGCCGGCCACGTTGATGCGGCTGTCGCCGACCATATAGACGGCGTGCTCGGCACGCAGGCGTTCGACCTGCGCCTCGGTCAACCCAAGCCTCGAAAACATGCCACGATGGCTGGCGACGAAATCGAAGCGGTCGGAATTGGACTGCCGGCGCAACGCCTCGGCAAAAGCGACGCGCAGCCTGAACATGCGCAGCCGCATCTCCTCGAGCTCCGTCCCCCAGTCCTTCCTCAGGGCGGCGTCTTCGAGCACCATGCGCACCGCCGCCGCGCCGTGATCCGGCGGCATCGAATACAGCGCGCGCGCCGCCGCCAGCATCTGGCTCATCGCCACATCTGCCTGCGCGCCGTCCTTGGCCATGATCATCGCCGCGCCCACGCGGTCGCGATAGACGGCGAAATTCTTCGAGCAGCTCGAGGCGACGACCATTTCCGGCACCTTGCCGGCCAGCAGCCGCAGACCGGCGGCGTCGGCATCGAGGCCTTCGCCAAAGCCCTGATAGGCGATGTCGACGAAAGGCAGCAAGCCGCGATCCAAAAGCACATCGGCGACCTTGGCCCATTGCGCGATATCGAGGTTGGCGCCGGTCGGGTTGTGACAGCAGCCATGCAGGAGCACGACATCGCCGCTGTTGGCAACTTTTAGCGCCGCCAGCATCTCGTCGAAGCGGACAGCGCCCGATGCGGCATCGAAATAGGGATAGTCGCGAACCTGCAGACCAGCGGCGCGCATCACCGGCAGATGGTTCGGCCAGGTAGGATCGGACAGCCAAACCGTCGCGCCGGGGCGCGTGCGCTGCACGAGCTCGGCCACCAGCCTGAGCGCGCCCGATCCGCCCGGCGCCTGTGCCGCGCGGATGCGCGAATGGTCGGCCTTCTCGCCAAAGGCGAGCTTGATCATGGCGGCGTTGAAGCCGGTGTCGCCGGCAAGGCCGAGATAGGTTTTGGTGTCCTGGCTCGCCAGCAGCCGCTTCTCGGCCTCGCGCACCGCGCGCATCACCGGCGTCTTGCCGTCGATATCCTTGTAGACGCCGACGCCGAGGTCGACTTTGCCGGGCCGTGGGTCGTTGCGATAGAGGCCGATCAAGGCAAGGATCTTGTCGGCGGGCGCGGGCTGCAGGGTCTCGAACATCGAAAAGGACTCCAATGGCGGCGGAGTGATACGCAAATCGATCCCGCCGCGCCAGCGGTTTCCGCTGTGGCGGCAACACGAAAAGAAATGCCGGGCAGGGGATTAAAACCCCTACATGCTCCGTAAACAGGGCATGAAACGGTCGATGGCACGCTTCGATATCGTCGGGCAGTTGGGTTCGCTGCGGCGCTATGCGCGCTCGCTGACGCGCGACAGCACTGAGGCCGAGGATCTCGTCCATGACGCGCTGGTGCGCGCCTATGAGCGGCGCGCGACCTTTCGGTCAAGCGGCAATCTGCGCGCCTGGCTGCTGGCGATCGTGCACAACGTCTTCATCGACCGCATGCGCTCGCGCCGCTCCGAGGCGGCGCGCATCGAACAGGCCGGCCTTGTCGCCGACCAGAGCGTGCCGGCGTCGCAGGACCATTCGGTTCGCCTGTCGCAGGTCCGGGAAGCGTTTCTTTCGCTGCCGGAGGAACAGCGCTCCGCGCTCCATCTCGTCGCCATCGAAGGGCTTTCCTATCAGGAGGCCGCCGAAGTCATCGGCGTGCCGCCCGGAACGCTGATGTCGCGCATCGGCCGCGCGCGTGCCGCGCTGCGCGAGATGGAAGAGGGCGCGGCGCCAAAAGCCAGGCCTCATCTCAGGATCGTGGGAGACGATCAATGACCGCTATTGTCGACCCCGTGACCGATGCCGATCTCGACGCCTATGTCGACGATCAGCTGGATGTCGCCCGCCGCATCGAGGTCGAGGCGCACCTCGCCGCGCGCCCGGAAGTGGCGGCGCGCGTGATGTCCGATCTGAGGACGCGCGACGAACTGCGCGTCGCGCTTGCCAGCCCTGTCGGCAGGGCGCGTCCGGCCACGACAGAAGCGGCGCGCCGGCTGGAAAGAGGCCTTGCCAGGGGACGCATGCTTGCCGTGCTGCAGCGGGCGGCGGCAGCGGCCGTCCTGGTCGCGGCAGGCTGGCTTGCCAACGGCGCCTTCGGGCCGATCGCCGTGACCAAGGTGGTCGCCTCGACGCAGCCGCCGGCCTATGTCGAGGACGCGGTCCGGGCGCACAGGACGACCTTGGTGCGCGAGACGATGCCGTCGCAGCAAGAGGCTCCGGGCTACGATCCCGACGAGATTCGCGCCGCCACCGCGATCGTCATGCCGTCGCTGCCTGACGACTGGAAGATTCGCGACGTCCAGGTCTATCCCTCGCAATTCGGGCCGAGCGTCGAGGTAGCGGTCGACACCAAGGACCTCGGTCTTGTCTCGTTGTTCGCCATCAGGCCGGGCAGGTTCGATGTGGTGAAGCCGGCGATCGCGCCCTCCGACGACATCTCAACCGCGTATTTCCAGATCGGCGAGGTCGCCTATGCGGTGGTCGGACGCGGCGACGCCGGCAGCCTCGACCGTGCCGCCGAGAAACTCGCCAGAACTCTCTATTGAAAACAAACCCTCTGCCGAGAACCAAGGAGAAACCGAATGAACAGCCCCAATCTGGGATACCGAATGGGCACCGGCGTCCAGGCCGGAGCCGTCTATGACGAGGGCCTGCGCAAGCACATGCTGCGCGTCTACAATTATATGGGCCTCGGTCTCGTCGTTACCGGCCTCGTCGCCTTCTTCGTGGCCTCGACGCCGGCGCTTTATGTACCGATCTTCTCCAGCCCGCTGAAATGGGTGGTGATGCTGGCGCCGCTCGCCTTCGTCATGCTGTTCTCGTTCAGGATGCAGACCATGTCGGCCGCGAGCGCGCAGGCGATGTTCTGGGCCTTCTGCGCCGTCATGGGCCTGTCGCTCGCCTCGGTGTTCCTGGTCTTCACCTCGACCAGCATCGCGCGCACCTTCTTCATCGCCGCCACGATGTTCGGCGCCACCAGCCTCTACGGCTACACGACCAGGCGCGACCTGACGCAGTTCTCGTCCTTCCTGATCATGGGCCTGATCGGCGTGGTCATCGCCAGCCTGGTCAACCTGTTCCTCGGCTCGACCGCGCTGCAGTTCGCCATCTCGGTGATCGGCATCGCCGTCTTCATCGGCCTGACCGCCTGGGACACGCAGACGATCAAGGAGCAATATGCCGAGAACTTCGATGCGGAATCGCAGCAGAAGCTTGCCGTCTTCGGCGCCTTCTCGCTCTATCTGAACTTCATCAACATCTTCCAGCTGCTGCTGAATTTCACCGGCGAGCGCGAATAGGCCGGACCGCAGCAGACAACACTGCTGACCTCGCCACGGCCGGAGGGAAACCTCCGGCCACTTTTTTGTCGACTGCGCACCAAGCGTTGACGACCAAGGGGCGATCTGTCTGCCGCGCTTGAGTTCACGCGCGGCCTTTTGCTAGCCTGCCGGCCAAACCTGCCAGCCGCGAGGACGCAATGGACCAGCTGACGCTTCACGCTGACGGCATTTCGGCGACCATCGTCGGGCAGGGGGCCGAACTGGTCTCGCTGCGCGATGGCGACGGCACCGAGCTTCTGTGGCAGGCAGGCCCCGCCTGGCGTCGTCATTCGCCCGTGCTGTTCCCAATCGTCGGCCGGCTCAAAGGCGATCAGCTGCGGCATCGCGGCCAAGTCTATCCGATGACGCAGCACGGCTTTGCCCGCGACCGGCGCTTTGCCTGGGCGGAGCAGGGGCCGGCCTCCTGCACATTGGTCCTGACGGACGATGCCGAGACGCGAACGCACTATCCCTTCGCCTTTCGTCTCGCCATCAGCTACGAGTTGAAACCACGGCAACTCGGCGTGACCTTCGTGATCGCCAATACCGGCGACGAGCCTCTGCCGGCCTCGATCGGCGCGCATCCGGCGTTCAACTGGCCGCTGCTCCCGGAGCTGCCGAAGGAAGCCTATCGGGTGACCTTCGCCGACAATGAGTCGGCGCCGATCCGCCGCCTGAAGGACGGCCTGTTGTTGCCTGCGCCGCAGCCGACGCCCATCGAGGGCAGGACGCTGCCGCTATCCGAAAGACTGTTCGACGACGATGCCGTCGTCCTCGACAAGCCGGTGAGCAAGAGCGTGCGCTACGCCGCCGGCCGCGGGCCGGCGATCGAGATGTCGTGGCAGGGATTCAATGAGCTGGGCATCTGGTCCAAGCCTGGCGGCGCACCCTTCCTGTGCATCGAGCCCTGGCACGGCATCGCCAGCCCCACCGATTTCGATGGCGAGTTCGGCGACAAGCCGGGCGTGATGCTGATCGAGCCGGCCGGCCGGCGCGTGCTTAGTTACCGGATCGGCCTCAGCCGGGTACCGTAGGGCATGGCATACGCCATCAAGACCCAGATCCAGGACCCGGCGGCGGAGAGATTCGTGTTCGCCGCGCAGAAAACCATGTATGGCGGCAAGCGCCTCGCCGAGGGCGACGTCATCTACCTGTTCGCCAGCGAGAACGAAGGCGGGCAGGGGCTTGTCGCGCGCGGCGTCGTGACATCCTCCGAGGCCACCCCCGGGCGTCCGGATCTCGAACGGCAGACGCCGCGCGTGAGTGTTGCCGTCCGCCGCAGCGCCTTGGCGACGAGACATTTGGGTCGCAATGAGCTCAAGCGCTTCAAGGATTGGCAGGACGGCCGGCCCGAGACTGAGCTCAATTTCAAATTCTACCGCCAGGCGACCAACAAGATCGTCGGCATCTCGGACGTGACGGCGGCGTTTCTGAACAGCTTTTTCTAGACCATCCGATCGGATCTCAGCCGGTCTGCCGGACAATGGCGCCGATCGCGTTGACAACAAGACGCGACGCGGTGATGGCCGACAGACCGTCAATGTCGGCGGGAGGATAGAGCTCGACAAGGTCGAATCCCGCAATCCTCGCCCGCTTGCCGAGGCCTGCGATCAGGTCGATCGCCTGCGTGTAGCTGAGGCCGCCAGGCGTGCGCGCGGCCACGCCCGGCATGATCGATGGATCGAGGCTGTCGCAGTCAAGGGTGACGACGACGCGCGCGCCTTCCGGAATATGCCGCAAAGCGGCTTCGACGCCCTGGGCGTGAACCTCGCGAGCCGTGACGAAGCGGCTGCCGTAGCGCCGCGCCGCTTCGATTTCCGCGAGGCGGGCGCTGCCGACACTGCGCAGCCCGACCTGCACGATGCCGGCAACATGCAGCATCCCGCTCGCCCGCCGCATCGGGCTCGAATAGCCGTAGCGTTCGCCATGCACCTCTTCGCGCCAGTCGATATGGGCATCGATCTGCAGGATCCAGACCGGTCCGTGATCGGCAAAGCCGGCGAGGAAGGGAATGACGACGGAATCGTCGCCGCCAAGCAGGATCGGCACCGCCGGCAGTACCAGCACCTCGCGCGTCTTCGCCTCGATACGGGCCCGGTTGCCGGCATTGTCATGCATGGTGGTCCAGACATCGCCGGCATCGATGCAGCAGACCGGTCCGCCATCGAACAGCGGGCCGCCGAGGTCGAAATCCCAGTGCTCCACCAGCGGAATGTCATCCTGGCTTGCAGCTCGGGTGGCGCCAGCGGCCAAGGCATGGCCGCTGCTGTCCTGGCCGCGATAGGTGCTTCCATGACCCGCCCCGAAGATCACGGCTCGCGGCACGCGCCCGTCGGCGAGGCGATCGGGAAAGCCGAGAAAGGAAGGCGAGGCGGTCATTTTCTGGACGCTTTCATTGTTGCGGCGCGGCGCGATGGCATCTTGGGGCTTCGATGTTTCTCGGTGTTTTTAGGACCGCAAGCCACGAACCAAATCTATCTCTTTCAACGGGTCGCCGCCGTCGATGAAAAGCCTGCCATGCGGCTTCAGCGCCGCCTTGATCCGCGTCAAGGCCGCACGGTTGGCCTCGGGGTGGCGCCCGTCGAGCGCGCCGACCCGCATGGCGAAGGCGATGTCAAAAAGAGCCTCGTCAGCACTCAATGCGAAGTCTTCGATTGCCGCATGCCTGAAATCGAGGCAGCCCCAAGCCATCTCTTCAGCCGATCGCGCCCGCGCCAATCGGATTGCCTTCTCCGAGCGGTCGATGGCCAGAATGAAGCCGCCGTCGATGCGGCGAGCGACATCGCGAGCGGCAACGCCGGGACCGCATCCGATCTCCAGGACGCGAAGTCCCGGCTTCAATGGAAGCGCTTCGACGAAGGCGGATATCCGATCTGAGATTCCGGCAGCCATGAAAATAAATTATCCAACCTGGCCTGCGCCAGGCAAGCGAGAGACGACGCCGAGCGGAAATGGACTGACAGGGCAGCGGCCAGAACTTTGATGCCGGACAATGTAGTCCTCAGGGTCGGCCGCGTTCTGGTCGGCCAGACCTCAAGGACTGTTCTATTGCCGTTTCAGGAAGTCGACCATCAACGACGCAGCTTGGTTGGCATGCGTTTCCAGCAGGAAATGAGGCCCGTCGAGAATGTGTGCTTCCATCCTCGGCAGGGCCTGCATCCATGACAGCGTCTCTGCCAGGTCGAAGAACGCGTCATGCCGGCCCCACAGCATCAGGGCGCGAGGCTGTCTGTGCTGCAGATAGTCGGCAATCGCGTCGAAGCGAGCGACGTAGTTGCCATAGTCCGCAATGAGCGCGCGCTGCGTCTCCATGCCTCCGGGGCGCTGCATCACGCGCCAGTCTTCCTCCCAGTTCTCGTGCGGAATTTGTGCGGCCACATCGTCGGGAACACCTGCCACATACTGGTCTCGCGTGCCCTCGAAGGTCAGATGCGCGGTGGCTTTCGCTTCATTGTCTGGGTTCGGATTGGCCCAAAAGTCCTGTGTCGCCTTCCAGGATGGCCCCATTCCGCTCCGATGCGCGTTGGCATTCTGGATGATCAAGCCCAACACCGCATCGGGAGCTTGCATGGCTATCCGCAGCCCGACCGGCGCGCCAAAGTCATGCAGGTAGATGTAGCGCGAGCCGACCGAGAGGTGGCCGAGCAAATCCGAGATCGCATCGGCAAAACCATCAAAGGACGGCTCTGGCAGAGCGTCGGACATGCCGAACCCAGGCATGTCGGGAGCAACCACATAAGCCACCTTCGACAATGCGGGAATGACGTGGCGAAAGGTCCTGGAGGAACTCGGAAAACCGTGAAGAAGCAGAAGAGCCGGTTTGGAGGGCTCTCCAGCCGTAAGGAAAGACAATTCCGTGCCGCTCGCCAACTCAAGCCGTGAACGCATGCAAAGGTCCTCAAACCGCTCACCAGGCCAACGCGAGGTTCGGCGGTTGAGTTCCGAACAGAGACGCCCGCAACGAGGGCCGACTTGTACTCGTACCCGTGATGCGCAACAGCTCCGTGCGGCTGGCGAGCAGGGCTGTGTAACACAAGGCGCTCGACATCTTCGTGGCACGTCAGAAAGTCGCATAAGATAGATTATGGAACTGAGGCGTGGCGGGCACGTCCAGGAATTGCTGCGGCTTTCGCTGTCGGCAACAAACGCCGCGGCAGCGCTTCGACTTCGAGATCGCTGCAGAAGGTTCAACAGACAAACTGCGGCGCCGACTGAACAGCTGTCGCTACCGCTCTGACTCGTAAGGAATTTCGATCGCCATGCCGTCATAGGCCGGCACGACATGCTCCGGCGTCTCGGCCATCACAATAGCGTAGTCGAGCGGCACATGCATATGGGTCAGCACGGCGTTCCTCGGCGTCAGCTTTTCGATCCACTCCAGCGCCTGGCCAAGCGACAGATGACTGGGATGGGTGTTGTACTGCAGCGCGTCGATCACCAGCGTGTCGAGGCCGCGCAAACGCTCAATGGTGGCGTCCGGAAAGCCGCTGATATCAGGGCAATAGGCAAGCCCGCCGATGCGGAAGCCGAGCGAGATGATGTCGCCATGGAACTGCGGCAGCGGCTCGAGGGTGAGGGGACCCCCCTCGCCTTCGATCACGACCGGCCTGGCGTGATCGATGATGTGCGCCTTGACGATCGGCGGATAGGAACTGCCTGGCGGCGTCTCGAAGCAATAGCCGAACGCCTGGCGCAGCCGCAGCATGGTCGGCTCGTCGGCATGGATGTCGATACGATGGCGTTGCTCGAGCACATAGCCGCGCAGATCGTCGATGCCGTGGATGTGGTCGGCATGCGGATGCGTGTAGACGACTGCATCGATGCGCTTGACGGAGGCCAGCAGCATCTGCTCGCGGAAATCCGGCCCGGTGTCGATGACGACCGTGGTGCGCGCGCCGTTGGCAGCAATCCGCTCGACCAGGGCGGCCGTACGCATGCGCCGGTTCTTCGGGTTCTTGGGGTCGCAATTGCCCCAATCACCGGTGATGCGCGGCGTGCCGGGCGATGAGCCGCAGCCAAGAACGGTAAAGCGCAGCCGGTCGCTCATGCCTCAGCCCGCAGCCGTTTCGGGACGCGGCATTTTGGTG
This sequence comes from Mesorhizobium sp. CA6, assembly GCF_020165035.1. NCBI lineage: Bacteria > Pseudomonadati > Pseudomonadota > Alphaproteobacteria > Hyphomicrobiales > Phyllobacteriaceae > Mesorhizobium > Mesorhizobium sp. CA6. The sequence goes on from NZ_JAIUHI010000009.1 coordinate 86,105, forward strand.
AACAGCCTGAAGAAGTTCCCGGTGGTAATATCGGCGATCTCGGCCTCGCTGACGCCGATGGTCTCGGCGAGCACCTTGGCCGTGTTCGCCACATAGGCCGGCTCGTTGCGTTTGCCGCGATGCGGGACCGGCGCAAGGTAGGGCGCGTCGGTCTCGACCAGCAACCGGTGGCGCGGCACATCGGCGGCGATGGCGCGCAGTTCGGCGGAGTTCTTGAAGGTTAGAATGCCGGAGAAGGAGACATAGCCGCCCAGCGCCACGCCGACTTCGGCCAGCCTGCGTCCGGACGAAAAACAGTGCAGGATAAAGGGGAAGGCGCCCTTCCCTGTTTCGTCCTCGAGGATCGACGCCATGTCGTCGTCGGCATCGCGTGCATGGATGACCAGCGGCAGGCCGGTGCGGCGCGCGGCCGCGATATGGGTGCGAAAGCCTTGCGCCTGCGCATCGCGCGGCGCCTTGTCATAGTAATAATCGAGCCCGGCCTCGCCGATCGCCACCACCTTGGGATGGCCGGAAAGCCGCACCAGCTCGTCAGTGGTGACGTCGAGCTCTTCCGCCGCATTGTGCGGATGGGTGCCGACCGAGCAATAGACCTCATTGAAAGATTCAGCAATTTCAAGGACCTGCTGAAATCGCTTAACCCGCGTCGAGATCGTCACCATGCGGCCGATTCCGGCGGCGAGAGCGCGGGCGACGACAGCCGTCCGCTCCTCGGCGAAGTCCGGGAAGTCGAGATGGCAATGGCTGTCGACCAGCATCAGCTATTGCCATCCTGCTCGACATAGCGCGGAAATACGCCCTCCGGCGCCGGCAAGGCAGTGCCTGGCTCCAGCGCGTGGTTGGCATGGACGCGCTCGAAAGCGCGGCTGTCAGCGGGCACGGCCAACAGGTCGAGCAGCTTGGCCGCCGATCCGGGAATGAAAGGCTGGCAAAGCAGCGTCACCCGGCGCACCAGCTCGGCCGTCGTCCACAGCACGGTTTCCATGCGCTCCGGATTGGTCTTGCGCAGCGCCCACGGCTCCTGAGAGGCGAAATAGCGGTCGGCTTCGGCAACAACGCCGAAGATCGCCGCCAGCGCCAGATGGATGCCCTGCTCCGCCATCGCCCGACGAGAAACGGCCAGCGCTTCGACCGCCTCGTCGAGGATCGCCGTGTCGGCCTCGGTAAGGTCGCCGCGCGCCGGCACCTTGCCGCCGCAGTTCTTGGCAATCATCGACAGCGAGCGCTGCGCCAGATTGCCGAGGCCGTTGGCAAGATCGGCATTGGTGCGGTTGACGATCGCCTCATGGCTGTAATTGCCGTCCTGGCCGAACGGCACCTCGCGCAGGAAGAAATAGCGCACCTGGTCGACACCGTAGTGCTCGACCATGGTGAACGGGTCGATGACGTTGCCGACCGACTTCGACATCTTCTCGCCCCGGTTGAACAGGAAGCCATGGCCGAAGACGCGCTTCGGCAACGGGATTCCCGCCGACATCAGGAAGGCCGGCCAATAGACGGCGTGGAAGCGCACGATGTCCTTGCCGATGATGTGCGCATCGGCAGGCCAAAACCGCCATTTCTCATCGTTTTCATTGGGATAGCCGACGCCGGTGATGTAATTGGTCAAGGCGTCGACCCATACATACATCACGTGCTTTTCGTCGCCCGGCACCGGCACGCCCCAGTCGAAAGTGGTGCGCGAGACCGACAGATCCTTCAGCCCCGATTTGACGAAGCTCATCACTTCGTTGCGGCGCTCGGCCGGACCGATGAAATCGGGCTGGCTCTCGTAAAGCGCAATCAGTCTGTCCTGGTAGGCCGACAGCCGGAAGAAATAGCTTTCTTCCTCGACCCATTCCACCGGCGTTCCCTGCGGCCCGTAGCGGACATTGTCGGGGCGAACCTCGGTCTCCTCCTCGCCGTAATAGGCCTCGTCGCGCACCGAATACCAACCGGCATAGCCGCCCTTGTAGATGTCGCCATTGGCGGCCATCGCCTTCCAGATCGCTTGCGAGGACGCGTAATGCCGCTCCTCGGTGGTGCGGATGAAATCGTCGTTGGAAGCGTTGAGCGCGGTGGCCATGCGCCTGAACTCGGCCGAGTTGCGGTCGGCGAGCTCGCGCGCCGTGATGCCTTCCTTGCGCGCCGTCTGCAGCATTTTGATGCCGTGCTCGTCGGTGCCGGTCAGGAAGAAGACATCCTTGCCGTCCAGCCGCTGGAAGCGGGCAAGCGCGTCGGTGGCAATCAGCTCATAGGCATGGCCGATATGCGGCTTGCCGTTTGGGTAGGAGATCGCGGTCGTGATGTAGAATGTGTCGCGTGACATGAATGAACCGTCATGAATATCTGAATGTGAGTTGTGGCGGTGGATATCGTATCGGAACGTCGATTGCCATCCCGAGGCCAATGCATGCCGCCCAAAACTGGGCCAACGGCATGCATCGAACGAGCCGTCACATTCGCATCGCAGAATTCAGGCGGTCGATCATGGTCAGGGCGTGCTGCTTCTTGTCGAGGTTGTAGGTCTCAGCCTCAGATATCGTGTTCAGCGCCTCGTGCCAAGCCTCGGACAGGGTTTTGGCCCGGGCGAGATCGCCGGCAAGCGCGGCGTCGCTGGCGGCGGTCGAAAGCAGGTCGAGCGCGCGACGGTTGAAGATGTCGAACTGGATTGCCTGATCGCGTCCCGCCACGGCTTCGGCAAGGCGATGGGCGCCGGCAATGTCGGGCTTCCTGGCCGCCACCAGCGTGTCGAGCGCGCCGGCGATCTCCAGCCCGCCATATTGGGTGAGCAGGATCGCGTTGCGGGCGCTGCCCCCTGCCCGCTCGGCGAGCGCCGCGCGCGCGCCCGGATCGTCCGGCGGCGGCGGCTCGACATTTTCCAGCACCGCCATCAGTTCGTCGGCGGCCAAAGGCGCCAGCCGCACCATCTGGCAGCGCGAGCGGATCGTCGGCAACAGGCTGCCCGGCGCATGCACCACCAGAATGAACAGGGTGCGCGCCGGCGGCTCTTCGAGATTCTTGAGCAAGGCATTTGCGGCGTTGGTGTTCATGTCGTCGGCCGGATCGACGATGACGACGCGGTAGCTGCCGTCATGCGAGGTCATCGACAGGAAGCGGCTGACCTTGCGGATCTCGTCGACGGTCAGCACCGTCTTGAAGCTCTTGGTCTTGTCATTGGCCGGACGGGTGAGGTGCAGCACCGAAGGATGCGCGCCGGTGGCGATCTGGCGAAACAGCGAGGAGGCCGGATCGGGAACGGCAAGCGTGTCGGGCGCCGTCTTGAAATCCGGATATCTCAGAAGATGATGCGCCATGTGGAACGCCAGCGTCGCCTTGCCGATGCCTTGGGGCCCGGCGAAAATCAGCGCATGCGGCAGCTTGCCGGTGCGGTAGGCGCTGGCAAGCATCCCTGCCGCCGTCGCGTGGCCGATCAGCCGCGGCGTTTCGGCGGGCTCGGGCACGCCGTCCAGCGTGTCGTGCTGTTCGGGGGCGATGCGTTCGAAGATCATGCCGGCGCCGTCTCAATCCTTTGCGCCGGCATCCGCTCTTCCAGCGCTGCGAAGACGGCGGCGGTGACGACGTTCTCCACCGTATCGGGATCGGCGGAGGCGTCGATGACGACGCAGCGCTCCGGTTCGGCCGCGGCGATGGCCAGGAAAGCCTCGCGCCGCCGCCGGTGGATGGCCAAAGTCTCCTTCTCGAAGCGATCGGCGGCGTCATCGGCGCCGCGCCGCGCGGCGGCCCGTTTCAGGCCTTCAGCGGGATCGATGTCGAAGATCAGCGTCATGTCGGGCATCATGCCGTTGATGGCCACCGCCTCCAGCGCCTTCATGAAATCGGCATCGAGCCCGCCGGTGACGCCCTGGTAGACGCGAGAGGAATCGATGAAACGGTCGCACAGCACGATCGAGCCGCGCTCGACCGCCGGCCGGATGACCTGCTCGACATGGTCGGAGCGCGCGGCGGCGAACAGGATCGCCTCCATCTTCGGGCCGAACGGCTCGGCCGCCCCGGACAGAAGCACATGCCTTACGGCTTCGGCGCCGGGCGATCCACCCGGTTCGCGGCTGACCAGGACCTCGTATTTCTTGGCGCGCATGCGCCGCGCCAGCCGCTCGATCTGCGTCGACTTGCCTGCTCCTTCGCCGCCCTCGAAGGTGATGAAAAATCCGCTCGCCAATCGAGACTGCCTTTGCCCGTGCTGGCCGCTGTCATAGCTCCCGTCCGACAAAAGGTCCACGAACTTGCCCGATCACAAATGTTTCTGCCGCAGCCAGCCGACAGCGAGTTCCTTGGCCGCGTCCAACGCGCGCTGCGGCAGCGTACCCACCTTCACCGATTCTGCGGCATAGAGCGGCGTCTGCTGGCTCAGCGTCTCGCCTATCCAAACGCGCAATTCCCCGACCGGTTGCCCCTCCTCGACCGGTGCCGACACCGGACCCTGGTAGACGATCCTGGCGGTCAGCTTGTCGCGGTTGGCTATCGGCAGAAAGATGTCCACGGGGCCTTTGGCTTTCAAGGCCAGGCCGGACTTGGCGCCGCCGAAAACCTGTGCTTCTCCGACCACCTCGTCCTTGGCGAAGATCTCGGTCTTCTGGAATGACCGCGAGCCCCATTCGAGCAGCTTGCGCGCCTCTTCGGAGCGCTCGCGGTCATTGGCCAATCCGCTGAGCGCGGCGATCACACGCGTGCCGTTGTGACTGACGGTGCCGACCAGGCCGAAGCCCGCCTGCTCGCTGGCACCTGCCACGAAGCCATCGGCCTCGATGCCCATGGCGATCAGCGGATTGCGGTTCCTCTGCGAGATCTTATTCCAGGTGAAGTCCGGCTGGCCGTAATAGTGGAAGAACTCCGGATAGTCGCGCCACAGATGCAGCGCCAGCATGGTCAGCTCCCGCACCGTCGTCTGCTGCCCGTCGGCCGGCAGGCCGGTCGAATTGACGAAGGTCGATTTCGAGAGGCCGAGCTGGCGGGCGCGATCGGTCATCTGCGCGGCGAAATTCGCTTCCGAGCCCGCCATTCCCTCGGCGAGCACGATACAGCCGTCATTGGCGGCCTGCACGGTGACGCCCTGGATCAAATCCTCGACGCGGACCTCGGATTTGAGCTTGGCGAACATGGTCGAGGTTCCGGACGGCGCGCCGCCGGTGCGCCAGGCGTTTTCGCTCACGACGAAAGTGTCGTCGAGCGTGATCCGCTTCGACTTGATGGCGTTGAAGACCATTTCCATCGTCATCAGCTTGGCCATTGAGGCCGGCGGGATTGGCTTGTCGGGGTCCTTGGCGAAGAGCACCGTGCCGGTGTCCGCATCGATCATGAACGCCTGCGCCGCCTTGGTCTCGAAGAGCTGCGCGCTCGCCGGGGCCGCGCAAAGCAACACCAGCGCCAATCCCAGAAGGCTGGCGAAAGGCAGAAAAATGCGGAACTGCATGAAATGTCGACCCGATCTGAGCAACCCGGAAAGCGCAGAGCCACTCCAGAATGCGCAAAGACTACCCCACGGCCAAGCTATCAGGGTTTTTCCGGCCGGATCAACGGGCAGCGCGAATTTGATCAGTTACGCACAACAAGCGCGTCCGGCGCGCCATGCGACCAGGCTGCCTGGAGCAGGTCGTCGACGCTGCCATGGCCGTCCGGATAGACATTGACCGCATACCAGTCATTGCCGTCGAGCTCGGTGCGCTGGATCTCGGTCCGGCCGAACGGCTCGAGCGCTGCGGCCACACGCTTTGCCTGCGCGGCCTCGTCGAAGGAACCGGCGGCGACATAGTCGGACGCAGGCGTCTGTAGCTCTCGGTTCGATTTCTTCCATGAACGCAGGATATCGGCCGGCGACATGCCGCCGGAATCGAGCGCGGCAAAGACATCGGCGCGCTCTACGCGCTCATCCGCGTAAGACAGGGAGGCCATGGCGAAGGGCGAGTTCGGCGGAAGCGTGAAATCCGGCCGTTCTGGGACGATTGGACCGAAATCCGGCAGCGCGACATCGCTGGCGCCCTGGACGGCGAATGCGGCCGGCTGCACGGCCGGCTGATCCGAAAGCCCCGGCTGCGCTGCAAAGGCCCGCCCCGAATTGGTCAACTCGCCCGGAAACGGCGCGGCGGCCGGAGACGCCGCGACCGGCATGCTCGGCGACGGGCCGTTCATGGCCACCATCACGCCGGTCGGCAGGCCGTCCGAAGGATCCGGCCGGTTGTTGCCGGGATGATAGGAGGCCACCAGATACTGGTCGTCATTGCCGTCGAGCGGCGCGCGGCCGACATACTCCACTTTGACCCTGGCCGTGCCGACCTTGGCATAGTCCAGCATCTGCGCCGCGCGTTCGGAAACGTCGATGATGCGGCCTTCGTGATAGGGGCCGCGGTCGTTAACGCGCACGATGACCGAACTGCCGGTCTCCAGATTGGTGACGCGGGCATAGCTCGGCAGCGGCATCGTCGGATGCGCCGCCGTCAGATGCGTCATGTCATAGACTTCGCCATTGGCGGTCAGACGACCATGAAACGCATCGCCGTACCAGGAAGCCAGGCCGACCTTGGCGTAGCCCTTGTCTTCCTTGGGATAGTACCACTTGCCACGCACTTGATAGGGCTTGCCGAGCTGGTCGCGGCCACCGCCGCGCCGCATGAACTGGACACGCGGGCTCGCCTTCACGCCATATTCGGATTCGGCGAAATATTCCTTGGAGCGGGCCTTCTTGTAGACCATCCCCTTCGGTTCGGGTTGCGAGGCGCAGGCAGCCAGCAGCAGGCCCGAAAGGGCGCACAGGGCGAAAGCAGAAGCGCGACGAAGACGCGGGCGCGTCAGGGTCTGCATGTCTCGATTGTCCCCTACCGTGCTGTCACCAGACGGGGCCAGAAGTCGCCCTCCAGGCCAACACCTTGATCCCCAATCCCTTTTGCACAGGAATTGCTTATCACGATGTTAATCGATTATGGCCGCAACAGGGCGAGATTGTGGCGAGACATAGGAACTGGGCGATGATCGAGCGGCCGTCGCGCCATAACCGACGCTTCAAAGCATCACCATGGCCACGATTGTCGGGCGTCGAGGTCGGCCCGACCGGGTTGCCGGTCTGTTATCGCGGCACCGACGACACGGTGGCGGCGACCTGCGAGAGCTTCTCGCGCTTCGTCAAAACAGGTTTCTCATAGATTTTCTTCATGATCTTCCCCTCTTGAAATACTACAGGTTCCAATTGGCCGCGTGTTGGCTGCATTGTCAATGCATGAACCGGCTAGCCGCCATCCCAAACACATTGGGCCATTCCCGCGATTGACAGATCTTTGCACAGCGCACTAGAGGATTGGGCGCTTGCGTTGCCGGCAGGGCTTTGAGGTCGGCAGGACGAAGCGCCTCGTGACGATCACGATGGAGGGATGGCCGAGCGGTTTAAGGCACCGGTCTTGAAAACCGGCGTGGGCGCAAGTTCACCGTGGGTTCGAATCCCACTCCCTCCGCCAAATACCGTTGAAAATTATAGAGTTTTTCAGATTTTGGTTACCTGATCCGCGAACCTACCCACAAACGCTGTATGGATTTAGTAAACGGGAGAAGGCGCTTTCGCCTAGCCGTTCAGATGCCACCGCAGCTGACCCTAGCTTAGCGTCAGCTTTACCGAGCCGCGTATTATGCCCGCCGCTATCAGCATTTCGCGCAGCAAATTTTCCAACTCGCGAGCCTGCCATATCGACGTTATCACCGGGATGTTCAAGCGCGATTTTTTGCCGGCGAGAATCGGTCTGCGCTCCTTTCCCTGGAATTGGTCCTCGGCATGAGCGCGGATAATCCACGCCATCATATCCGCGGCTTGGAGCGGCAACACGCGTTCCTCATTTTCGAAAACAGGCATATTGCCAATTGGCTTTTGCCGCCCCTGCAAAAGGGATCTGTAGCGAGCCCAATCCCTACGGACTTTCTTCTTTTCCATCATCTGGTCATCGAAAATGAAATTTACCGGACCTTTCAGCTCGAGCGCGTCTTGGCCATCGGCGAGCTTCAAAATCATCTGATAAAGAAGGAAATAGTATGGACTATGAAATTGCTGCGGTAGCTGGCTTCCTTTGATAATCCGACTGAAATCATCGACCATAACCGCAGCGACAACTCCCGCTTCGACGTGATCGGAAATTACATTTTGCAGCAACAAAATTCGCTCGTCACGCCGATCCTGTGACCAAGAGGCGAACTCGCCGACGCAATTCATTGCCTCGCTCATTTTGAAACGGCCAATGCGAGGCTTCATAGAGAGAATATCGGCCCAATCCGCCGAGAACCGCGTCCAGTTTTCGGCAGGGGCAATGAGGCCCGCCAAAACGTAGATTGCCGGATTGATCGACACGCTTTCATCAACGTAGGCTTGGAGCATTGATCGCCCCCCCCAGTTCGAACTCACCGCTAACTTCTAAAAACGGGTCTCCGCCCAATGGGCGTTAGCGGCCCGAATGTCCGCTTCTGATTTAGCCTCAGCTGTTTCTCGGAGAAATTTGACAAGTCTGTTAGCGTGTTTTTCGGCGTAATGCCGGCAGAAAATTCTATTCTTATCGCCGAGCGTTAATCCGTAATAATCTGACAGGGCCGGGATTTTGCTTGTCAGCGCCTGGAGCGACTTCCTCATAGGCAAATCTTGTCGCTGGCGCTCGACATGGCGCGCCCACTCCCACGCTACGAAATCTGCCGCGTGGAAGACACCTTCCATTTCCTCCTTGGGTGTCGCAATAAGTTTAACGAGAGAATATTGCTCCAAAACGTGTTTATATACAGGTTGCCTTTCCTTATTACTATTCAGGAATCGAATATAGTCAATAAATCCTCCTTGTCCATCATCTCCTGTTTCCAGAACATACGAGATATGATTTCTCTTCATTGCGCCATCATTCGCAAAATCTCCCAAGGCCCACATGCACATATGAATCATTGGGCCGTACTTTGTCCTAAATGCCCTATAGAGAAACTCATCAACAGCCTTTTCATTGTTGGAAAGCTTCGGAAATTTCTCCTCTATTGTGCTGTCATCATAGGATGTACAAACTATGTAGGAGGCGTTGTTCTTTATTATTTCGACTATGCCATGCATTATCTGTTTTTTTTTACGATCGTCTATGCCTTCGAAATCGCCTTTCCGGGCGTTCAGGTGGGTCATATGGAACGTGCGCCCGTCGAGCAGACGTTGCCATTGCTTGTTTGCTTTTTTTGCTCGGCCATAGCTGAATGCAACGGCGGCGACAGCGTAAATGCCTGAACCAGAACGACCTGCATCAATGCCAGCACGAAGCGCCAAGACTTTCACCGAATAACGATCACGGGATGAGCGCTGCTATCGACTCAGCCCAACAACAACGGCGTTCATTTCATGCTCTATTGCAATCACGCCGATAAAGGTCAACCAAGCGTGCCGCCCTGCTTATTAAACGTCGTTTTCTGAGGCGGTTTTGGAGGGTTGCTATGCCAAGGAAAATGCGCGTCATCGGACCATACTGAATTCTTGGTACTGTATTGCTGCATTCGCGCTTGGACCTCCCACGAAAGTGCAGAATAGTAATTAATCGCTTCTTCGGAAACCTCTGTTGGTTTTCTTGTTACAAATCCTATATCGGCTTGCCACATCCCCACAGTTTCATTGTTGTGGCTATACCAGTGGGCTTCATCGTGAATCAGCCTATTCCGAAAATCGCCGATTTTCATGAATGAATCGGCAAGTTTTTTGACCTTTTTGCTATCGGTAGGGTCTGCAATTTCCTGGGATAACCATTCCAGAAGCCGAGCGCGCGGATAATAGTTCGGGATGCTGGCAGTGACGGCACGTCCTGCCGTTTCGCTTAGTCCCGCCACGTGCCAAATGAGCCGGTTCATTTCCGATTCCATCGCGCTAAACCGGACGACGAATAGTCCAATGAGTGGGACAAGTTTATTGGGGATCACTGTTCCCGGAACGAAATCTGCCATGTGGCGCGCCTTAAATTGACAATCGAGAAAGACGTTTAAGGGCATAGGACGGCCAGGGCAAACCGCGTGGACACTTTTTAGCGAGCCGGCCCCGTGGTGTTCCAGCGGATGAATTCGGCGTCCTTGCCGGTGATTTCCTTTACCGCCCGCAACAGCGCTTCATGCAACCCTCGCGTGGCCCGGTAATGATCGCAGTGCGGCGATATAAGCGGCCCGGTGATGCTGAGATGCAGCGCCTCCGCTGCGGCCAGGAACCGCCTCAGCTTTGATTCCGATAATTGCTTGGGCTTGTTGCGCCTGACCAAATCGCGATCTCCCACGAGAAATCGCCCCATCTAGGGGGCGCCGACGCGCGCCCAGCATTCCCCTTTCCGGCCAAGCCTCGGCGATACCGCCAGGCCGAGAAAGACCATCACCGCCTGATTGAGCCGAACCATATCCTCGTCGTCGAGCCGCCCGATCCGGTCGCCGACCTTCGACTTCGGAACCGAGGTGATCTTGTCCACCATCAGCCGGGAAGGAGAGCGCAGCCCGTTGCTCTCGTTCGGCTCACCGGAAGCCGAAATAACGGCGCATCGGTCGGGTCCGTGGTGAAGGCGCAGACCGTGATCGAATCCGTGGCGTCAAAGCTGTCATCCTGCACGATGACGACCGGGCGCGGCTTGCCCGCATAGTCCCTGCCGCCGGATACGGTCCAGACCTCGCCCCGCCTCATTCATCGTCCCAGTCGGATACCGCGTCTATGAACGCCTGATCCTCGGCCGCACGGGCGCTCGCGGCCACCGCCGCCGACTGTCGGTGCGCCTCGGACTTAAATGACGCGGCGCGCACGTCCGGCACCCAAATCTGGATGGGCCGCAGGCCCTGGGCGCGTAGCCGCTCCCGATGTTCCTGCACCTTCACACGCGTGGATTTCGCGCTTCTTGCCGATGCCATGAGTCATTTTCCGCAATGGTTACATGTAGCCTATCATGGACTACGCGTTGCGACCGGCCTTTTCGCGACCTCCAGAAGAGGCGCAAGTCCGACTGGTTCAGTTGCCTGAAATCCGTAGCTTCCGGCATCGACGAGACAGACATTCCACGCAAATTAATGAGCCCGCAGCTTGCGGCGATCAAGGGTTGCAGACGGTGCAATCGTTGGAAGCGATGCGGCGCTGGCGACCGACAGCGGTAAACCACCGTTTATTTGATTTATCGGATAAAATATGCTGCTTGTCGCGCCCATGAAAAAGCTCTGCCTGATGGTTCTGGCGTCGCTGACGCCGGTCTTGCCGGCCAAGGCGATGGACAATGCCTTGCGCGCCGGCCTGATGAAACTCGATCCGCAGACCCGCCTCGAACAGCGCTGTGACGCCGAGGTGCTCGACCGGATCAGCCACGACGATCGCAACTACAAGGCCGACCGCGTCGTGGCCTACGCCTTCGCCACGCCGCAGATGAGCGCCGATGCCATCAAGAGCTCGGGCGCCGCCTTCCGCAGCAATGGCCAATGGTACCGGCTGAAGTTCAAATGCCAGACCGCGCCGGACCATATGCAAGTGCTGCAGTTCCGCTACAAGATCGGCGACGAGATTCCGGAATCCGACTGGGCCAAATATAACCTCTACGACTAGAGCAATACCAGGGAAAGTGCGTAGCGGTTTCCCGTCCGGAATTGCGTCAAAACAAAGAGATAGAGCGGTTCGCCGTTTCCGTGAAACGGTGAAACGCTCTAGTTTTCGGCCTCGCCAGCTTGCCGGCGACCACCCTAATTCCATCAGGGCCTACGCCGCCGGCCTTGTTTTCCGGCGATGTCCAACCCTGCGTCTTGACGCCGATGGACCGTGCCTTTAGGCCCGTCCCGGTAAAGGGCTACGCTCATTTCAGGCAAGGATTTCTAGTCGATGGAAATATTCACTGCCGCAGGCCTTTCGGCTCTCCTCCAGGTCGTTGCAATCGATCTCGCGCTTGCCGGCGACAACGCAATTGTGATCGGCCTTGCGGCAGCCGGCCTTCCCGTCGATCAGCGCAAGCGCGCCATCCTGGTCGGCATCGCGGCAGCCACCGTCCTGCGCATTGTCTTTGCCCTGATCACGCAATGGCTGCTGAGCATCGGCCCGATGCTGCTCATTGCCGGCGGGCTCCTGCTTCTGTGGGTATGCTGGAAGATGTGGCGCGAGCTGCGCGTCAGCCACGAGGATGAGCGCGACGCGACAGAAGCGCTGTCGAACGGCGATTATAACGGCAAAATCGCCGGAAAAGGCCCGCGCAAGACCTTCTCGCAGGCTGCCTGGCAGATCGTCATCGCCGACGTCTCGATGTCGCTCGACAACGTGCTCGCCGTCGCCGGCGCAGCCATGAAGCATCCCACGGTGCTGATCATCGGACTGGTCCTTTCGATCGCGCTGATGGGCTTTGCCGCATCCTTCGTCGCGCGCCTGCTGCACAAATACCGCTGGATCGCCTATGTCGGCCTGCTGATCATCCTCTATGTCGCGGTGAACATGCTTCTGGGAGGCGCCGTGCAGCAATTTCCCGACCATTTTGCTTTCCTGGCGCCCTGGTTCGGATCGGACGGCCACTGACGCTCTTTCAAGGCGAGCATCTGCCGCATCGCCTCTTGTCGTGACCGGCTGGCAGGTTTGCTTCTGTGCCGAAGCGTGCTATTGCGCCGCGCGAAATGGCTGATAGCCGCGCGCCGTAGATCGATCTTCGGAGCCTGAGGCTCCTCGATCTCGCCCTCATCTCTTGGAAAACAAATTTATGTCCGCCCCACGCGTCAGTTTCGTCAGTCTTGGATGCCCGAAGGCGCTCGTCGATTCCGAGCGCATCATCACGCGGCTGCGCGCCGAGGGCTACGAGATCGCACGCAAGCATGACGGCGCCGACCTCGTCGTCGTCAACACTTGCGGCTTTCTCGATTCCGCCCGCGACGAATCGCTCAACGCCATCGGCTCCGCGCTTTCCGAAAACGGCCGCGTCATCGTCACCGGCTGCCTCGGCGCCGAGCCGGAGGTCATCCGCGAAAAGCATCCCAACGTGTTGGCGATCACCGGCCCGCAGGCCTATGAAAGCGTGATGGCGGCGGTGCACGAGGCGGCCCCGCCCAGCCACGATCCCTATATCGACCTGTTGCCGCCGCAGGGCGTGAAGCTGACGCCGCGCCACTACGCCTATCTGAAGATTTCCGAGGGCTGCAACAACCGCTGCACCTTCTGCATCATTCCGGCGTTGCGCGGCGATCTCGTCTCGCGCCCGGCCGCGGACGTGCTGCGCGAAGCCGAAAAGCTCGCCAAGGCCGGCGTCAAGGAGATCCTGGTCATCTCGCAGGACACCAGCGCCTACGGCATCGACATCAAGTACCAGACGTCGATGTTCGGCGATCGCGAGGTGCGGGCGAAATTCCTCGACCTCGCTGAGGAGCTCGGCAAGCTCGGCATCTGGATACGCATGCATTATGTGTACCCCTACCCGCACGTCGCCGATGTCATTCCGCTGATGGCGGAGGGAAAAATCCTCCCCTATCTCGACATTCCCTTCCAGCACGCTTCGCCGCAGGTGCTGAAGAACATGCGACGCCCCGCGCATGGCGAAAAGACGCTGGACCGCATCCGCGGCTGGCGCGAGGTCTGCCCGGATCTCGCCATCCGCTCGACCTTCATCGTCGGCTTCCCCGGCGAGACCGAGGACGATTTCGAGATGCTGCTCGACTGGCTGGACGAAGCCAGGATCGACCGCGCCGGTTGCTTCAAATACGAGCCGGTCAAGGGCGCGCGCTCCAACGATCTCGGACTGGAGCAGGTGCCGCAGGAGATCAAGGAAGCGCGCTGGCACCGCTTCATGCAGCGCCAGCAGAAGATCTCGGCTGCGCAGCTCGCCAGGAAAGTCGGCAAGCGCCTGCCGGTGCTGATCGACGAGGCGCATGGCACATCCGGCAAAGGCCGCACCAAATACGACGCGCCGGAGATCGACGGCTCCGTGCACATCCAGTCGCGGCGGCCGCTGCGCGCCGGCGAGATCGTCACCGTCAAGATCGACCGCGCCGATGCTTACGACCTCTACGGCTCGGCCGTCTGACGGCCCACGCGGACCCGCGCAGCTTAAAAAAGGGCGCCTGAGGCGCCCTTTTTCTTTCGGTTCAGCGATTTGCCGCTTACTGCGGCAGCTTGTCGTCGATGCCCTTGACGTAGAAATTCATGCCGAGCAGCGTGCCGTCGTCGGCGACCTCGCCGTCCTTCAGCCAGGGCGAACCATCCTGCTTGGAGACAGGTCCGGTGAAGGGGTTCCAGCCGCCGGCGATCTTCTTCTCGGTCGCCTCGGCCATCGCCTTCACGTCGTCAGGCATGTTGGTGTAGGGGGCGAGCTTGACGGCGCCGTCCTTGATGCCGAGCCAGACATTGTCAGGCTTCCAGGTGCCGTCGAGCGCCGCCTGGACGCGGCTGATGTAATACGGGCCCCATTCGTCGGTCAGCGAGGTCAGCTGCGCGTGCGGTGCAAACTTGATCATGTCGGATGACTGGCCGAAGCCGTGCAGCTTGCGCTCCTCCGCGACCTGCAGAGCGGCGGTCGAGTCGGTGTGCTGGACGATGATGTCAGCGCCCTGGTCGAACAGCGCTTTGGCGGCGTCGGCTTCCTTGCCGGGATCGAACCAGGAATTCACCCACACGATCTTCACCTTGAAGTCGGGATTGACCGACTGCGCGCCGAGCATGAAGGAGTTGATGCCCATCACCACTTCCGGGATCGGGAAGGAAACGATGTAGCCGGCGAGGCCCTTCTTCGATTCCTTGGCTGCGATCTGGCCGAGCACATAGCGGCCTTCATAGAAGCGGGCGTTGTAGATGCCGAGATTGTCGCCGGTCTTGAAGCCGGTGGCATGCTCGAACATAACCTTGGGAAACTTCTTGGCGACCTTCACTTCGGCATCCATGAAGCCGAAGGAGGTGCCGAAGATGATCTTGCACTTCTCGCGCGCCAGGCGCTCGAAAGCGCGGTCGGCGTCGGGACCTTCCGAGACGTTTTCGAGATAGGCAGTCTCGACCTTGTCGCCGAGCGCCTTCTCGACTTCGAGCCGGCCCTGGTCGTGCTGATAGGAGTAGCCGAAGTCGCCGATCGGACCCGTGTAGACCCAGCAGGCCTTGAGCTTGTCGGCGGCCTGGGCGGTTGCCGCCAGGGACAGGGCCGCGGCCGTGGTCATCAACGCAATAAGCAGTTTTTTCATTGTGTTACCTCTCTGAGTTAAGCCTTGGAGCTTCCCGTCTTTTTGTTGTTGTCAACGATCCGGAACAAATGGCTGCCCCAACGAAGCCGGCGTGTTCATCATCGTCAGCCGCTTGTTGCGCGAGATTAGAACGAGAACCACGACGGTTGCCAGATAGGGCAGCGAAGAAAGAAACTGCGAAGGCACCGGAATGCCAAAAGCCTGTGCATGAAGCTGGCCGATCCACACCGCGCCGAAGATGTAAGCGCCGGCCAACACCCGCCACGGGCGCCAGGACGCGAACACCACCAGCGCCAGCGCGATCCAGCCGCGGCCAGCGCTCATGTTCTCGACCCATTGCGGCGTGTAGACCAGCGACAGGTGGCCGCCGGCAAGGCCGGCGCAGGCGCCGCCGAAGATCACGGCGAGATAGCGGTAGCGGATGACCTTGATGCCGAGCGCATGCGCCGAGGTATGGCTGTCGCCGATCGAGCGCAGCGTCAGGCCCGTGCGCGTCTTGAACAGGAACCACATCACCGCCGCGGTCAGGGCGATCGAGATGTAGAAGACCGGGTCCTGGCCGAAGACCAGCTTGCCGACCACCGGGATCGAGCTGATCCCCGGGATGTCCAAATTGGGCAATCTCACGCCCGGCTGGCCGACGAAGCTGGTGCCGATCATGCCGGAGAGGCCGAGGCCGAGCAGGGTCAGCGACAGGCCGGTCGCCACCTGGTTGGTCGCCAGCGACAGCGTCATGACGGCGAACAGCAGCGAAAACAGCGCGCCGACGATGATAGCCGCGAGCAGGCCGATCCACGGCGACCCGGTGAGATAGCCGGCGCCGAAGCCGCCGACGGCGCCCATGATCATCATACCCTCGACGCCGAGATTGAGCACGCCGGAGCGCTCGACCACCAACTCGCCGATCGCCGCGATCAGAAGCGGCGTCGCCGCGGTCGCGATGGTCAAAAGGATGTTGACGGTGATGTCCATCAGCGGGCCTCCTCTAGCTTGGGCGCCGCTTCGAGCTGCGCCGCGCCCTTCGACTTCGTCAGCGCCATGCCGATCAGGCGGATGCGGTAATGGATGAGCGTGTCGCAGCCGAGCACGAAGAACAAAAGCATGCCCTGGAAGACGCGCGCCACCTTGTCGGAAATGCCAAGCGCGCTCTGCACCGCCTCGCCGCCGAGATAGGTCAGCGCCAGCACCAGGCCCGCCGCGACGATGCCCAGCGGATTGAGGCGCCCAAGGAAGGCGACGATAATGGCGGTGAAGCCGTAGCCGGGCGAGATCACCGGCTGCAACTGGCCGATGGCGCCGGAGACCTCGGAGATGCCGGCCAGGCCGGCCAGCGCCCCGGACAGAAGGAAGGCGAAGAACACCATCCGGTTGAAGCCGAAACCGGCGAAGCGCCCTGCCCTTGGGCTTGAACCCAGCACGCGGACTTCGAATCCTTTCAGCATGCGGCTCATCATCAGCCAGATCGCTACCGCGGCGACCAGCGCGAAGACGAAACCCCAATTGGCGCGGCCGGCATCCGGCATCAACTCAGGCAGCACGGCGGAATCGCCGAACTGGATGGTTTGCGGGAAGCCGTGGCCTTGCGGATCGCGCCAGGGGCCGCGCACCAGCCAGTCGAGGAAAAGCTGCGCGACATAGACCAGCATCAGGCTGGTGAGGATCTCATTGGTGCTGAAGCGCGTCTTCAGAAGCGCCGGAATAGATGCGTAGAAGGCGCCGCCGACCATGCCCAGCAAAAGCATCAGCGGGATCACCAACGGGCCTTCGAATTGCGGGAACAGCACCGGGATGATCGAGCCGAAGATCGCGCCGAAAATGAACTGGCCTTCGGCGCCGATGTTCCAGATATTGGCCTTGTAGCAGACCGACAGGCCGACCGCGATCAGGATCAGCGGCGCTGCCTTGATCGCCAGCTCATGCAACTGCCAGACCTGGCTGATCGGCTCGACGAAATAGATCTCGAAGGCGTTGAGCGGATTGACGCCGAGCAGCGCAAACATGATGGCGCCGGCAATGATCGTCAGCGCGAAGGCGATGAAAGGCGACAGCATCGAGAACAGCGCCGAGCGCTGCGGGCGTTTGACAAGTTCGATGCGCATCATGCGACCTCCAAGCTGTGTTCGGCATGGCCGGGCTCGGCGCCGCCCATCAACAGGCCGACCTTCTCGAAAGTCGCCTCGGCGATCGGCAGCGGCGTCGACAGTTCTCCGTTGTGCATGACGGCGATGGCGTCCGACAGTTCGAACAATTCGTCGAGGTCCTGGCTGATGACAAGGACAGCGGAGCCGCTGCGGGCGAGCTCGATCAAAGCCTGGCGGATGTGAGCGGCAGCACCGGCGTCGACGCCCCAGGTCGGCTGGTTGACGATCATGACGCTCGGCTTGCGGTCGAGCTCGCGGCCAACGATGAATTTCTGCAGATTGCCGCCCGACAATGCGGCGGCCTCCGGATCGGGCGCGCTCTTGCGCACGTCCATGGCTTTAATGATGCGCTGGGCAGCGCTGTAAACCGCGCCGTTCTTCACCGTGCCGCCCGAACCGACGAAAGCCTTGCCGTCAGTGGCGTGACGAGACAGAAGCAGGTTCTCCGAAAGCTTCATGCGGGGTGCTGCGCCATGGCCGAGCCGCTCCTCCGGCACGAAGGCGGCCCCCATCAGCCGCCGGCCGGTGATCGAAAGGCCGCCGGCGTCCTTGCCGCGAATGCGCACGGAACCGGTATCCTGCTGCAGCACTTCGCCGGAGACGGATTCGAAGAACTCACCCTGGCCGTTGCCGGCCACACCCGCGATGCCGATCACTTCGCCGGCACGTACGGTGAGGTTGATGTTCTTCAGTGGGATGGCGAAGGGTGTCGCCGGCTTGCGGCTGAGGCTGCGGATTTCCAGCAGCGCCGGCGCCGTTTCGATGCCTTCCGCCGGCGCACGCACCACCGCCTTCACCTCGCTTCCGACCATCATGCGAGCAAGCGATGCTGCCGTCTCCTCACGTGGATTGCAGTGGCCGACGACCTTGCCGTGGCGAAGCACCGTGGCGCGGTCGCAGATGCGTTTGACCTCTTCCAGCCGGTGCGAGATGTAGAGGATCGATTTGCCTTCCGAGCGCAGGCGCTCCAGCGTCTCGAACAGCTTGTCGGCTTCCTGCGGCGTCAGCACCGAGGTCGGCTCGTCGAGGATGATGAGCTGCGGCGTCTGCAGGAGGCAGCGGATGATCTCGATGCGCTGGCGTTCGCCGACCGAAAGATCTCCGACCAGCGAATCCGGATCGAGCGGCAGGCCGTAGCTGTAGGACAATGCCCTCGCCTTCGCGGCGATGCTGCTGATCGGCGAGCCGTCATTAAGCGAAAGCGCGATGTTCTCGGCCGCTGTCAGCGCTTCGAACAGCGAGAAATGCTGAAACACCATGCCGATGCCGAGCTTCTTGGCCGCGCCCGGGCTGGTAATCTTGACCGGCTCGCCGTCCCAGAAGATCTCGCCCGAGTTCGGCTCGAGCGATCCGAACAGCATCTTGACCAGCGTCGATTTGCCGGCGCCGTTCTCGCCGAGCAGCGCGTGGATCTCGCCTTTTGCGATATTGAGATCGATGTGATCGCACGCCGTCAGCGTGCCGAATATCTTGGTTAGGCCGCGAACCTCGAGCAGGTTCGCCCTGTCATGATTTGCACTCACAGTGCCTCCCATCCGGTTTCCCAGACATGTTCTGTGTTCCCGAAAGCATGGTATGCGCGGCCGGCTCCAGTCGGAAAGCAGCACCCGACTTGAAAGAGCTTCAAGAATTTCAGCGGAAACTCAAGGGCTAAGATAGATCTCTTGAGAACAACGGCAAAATCCGCATCCCTTTTCAGGCAAGCCGTGCCTTCGAGCTCGGCAAGCCGCTGAAAAACAAGGCAGCCCGAAAGAGCACCGTGCCGAAGGGTGTAAAGCGGTTTTCCGTCCGGAATTGCGATAAAGCGGTACGCCGCTTCCGTGAAGCGCTTTAGGGAATGAGGACGGTCGTTCCCGTCGTCTTGCGGGCCTCGAGATCCGCTTGCGCTTTTGCAGCATCCTTCAGCGCATAGCGCTGGTTGATCTTGATCTCGACGGCGCCGCTCTTGACCACGTCGAAAAGCGCTTCGGCCGACTTCACCAGATCCTCGCGCCTGGCATTGTAGACGAAGAGCGTCGGCCGCGTCGCATAGAGCGAGCCTTTCTGCGCCAGCAGCGATATCGAGAAAGGCGGGATCGGCCCCGACGACTGGCCGAAGCTGACGAACATGCCGAGCGGCCGCAGGCAATCGAGCGATGCCGGAAAAGTGTCGGCGCCGACGGAATCGTAGACGACGTCGCATTTCTTCCCGCCCGTCAGCGCCTCGACGCCGGCGACGAAATCCTGCTCTTTGTAGTTGATGACGTGATCGAAGCCATGCGCCCGCGCAACCTCGATCTTGTCGGCGGAACTCGCGGTGCCGATCACGGTCGCGCCGAGATGCTTTGCCCATTGCCCGAGGATCAGGCCGACGCCGCCTGCGGCTGCGTGGTAGAGGATCGTGTCGCCGGCCTTGACGGGAAAGGTGCGGCGCAAGAGGTATTCGGCCGTCATGCCCTTCAGCATCATCGCCGCCGCTTGCTCGTCGCCGATACCGTCCGGCACCTTGACCACACGGTCGGCCGCGATCACCCGTTGCTCAGCGTAAGCCCCGACATTGACGGCATAGGCGATGCGGTCGCCGGGCTTCAGCCAGTCGACGCCGGGGCCGAGCGCCAGCACGACGCCCGCTGCCTCGCCGCCTGGGATCAGCGGAAAACCGCCAAGTGGCGGATAAAGCCCGGAGCGATAGTAGACGTCGATGAAGTTGAGGCCGATTGCCGTGTGCCGGACCAGGATCTGGCCTTCTCCCGGCTGGCCGGGGTCGGCGTCTTCATAGGCCAGGACTTCGGGGCCGCCATGGGCGTGGATGCGGATTGCCTTGGACATCGCTCAGCTCTCTGAAGGGCAAGTGCACAAATCTGGAAACATGATTGCGAAAGGGAGAACCGATTTTCGGAAAATCATGCGCCGATATACAGCTAGGGCCAGGATGACCATTCAGCCAAAAATATCCTGATCCAGGATCAGGACTTCTTGGCGCCCAGATTGGGAAACATCTGCATGATGCCTCCGATGCAGGCGAGATAGAGGCCGGTGATCGTGATGCCGATCTTGGTGAAGTTGCTGACCTGCTCTCCCAGCACGCCAATCTTGTCATAGAAGGCGGCAAGTGCTGCCTGCGCCAGCGCCAGCGCGCCGAAGGCGCACCACAAAAGCGTCATAAAGAGATTGACCGGTCTCAGCCGCACGACACGCACCGGATGGATGAAGTTGATCGGCATGAAGGTCAAAATGCCGGCAACCACCACCACCGCGAAAGACACCCATTGCCCAGGCTCGATGACGAAGAGCGTGAACACCACCATGTTCCAGACGACGGGAAACCCTTTGAAGAAGTTCTCCTTCGTCTTCATGCCGGTGTCGGCATAGTAGATCGCGCTGGAGACCACGATGATGGCCGCCGACAGGAAGGACAGATTCTCGCCCATGAAGCCGCGCTGGTAGAGCGCGAAGGCCGGAATGAGCACGTAAGTGACGTAGTCGATAATGTTGTCGAGGAGCTCTCCCGACCATGTCGGCAGGATTTCCTTGACCTCGAGCTTCCTGGCGATCGGGCCGTCGATACCATCGACGAAAAGCGCCAGCCCCAGCCACCAGAACATCGCCGTCCAGCGTTGCTCGCTCGCTGCGACCAGCGACAGGAAGGCAAGGAACGATCCCGACGCGGTGAGCAGATGCACGGAGAACGCGCGCGCCTGCGGCCACGTCACCTTCTTCTTCGGCAATGGGATCCGTTGCGCAATCTTCTTGGCTGCCTTGCCGGCCCTTGTGTTCTTGCTCACGGTCCCCGCCAGTCCAGCTTGCAGATTTCGGCCGAGCGGCCGGCGAAATTCCAGTTGCGGCCGAAGGCGCGCATCTTGCTCTTGTCGGACTTCGCCACGATGATTTCCGGCGCGATCCAATATTCCGAATTGGCGATCACCGTATCTTTCTCACGGTCCTTGCCGGGAATGGGCGTCACTGCGCCGTCGATAACCTTGGGAATCTGGAAGACGCGCGTCTTGTCGTGCGTCTCGTAGGTGATCGGCACCTGCTCGACGCCGAGGAATTTCCCGACGAGGATCGACAACAGCGAGGTGGTGCCGCCGGCCTTGCCGGTGAAGATCTTGGTTAGCGCCTTCGCCGCATAGATCGAGGCGCGCTTGTCGATGAACAGGCCGGCCGTCCAGTTGCCGCGGCTCATATAGCCGGGAATTTCCATGATCAGGCCGAGATTGAGGCCCGACAATTCGACCTCGCCGAAATGGCCCGCATCGATGCGGAAGCCTGCCCATGTCTGGCAATAGCCCTCGGTTGGCGGATGGCTGCCAAGCGACAGCACGCAGGGACAGAAAACCGTGCAATTGCAGGAGAGTACCAGCTCCCCTTTCATTGCCCAGCTTTTGTCGGTCATCGAATTCTCCCTCACGCCGAAACTAATAGCAGGGCAGCCGCCCACACAAGCAGTATCGCACCGGCAACACGGCTGGCCACCCTGCCTGCGGTCTGTTTTTCGATCAGCGTGAACAGGCCGATCAGCGCCATCCAGAAGACGTTCATCGCCCCGACGGCAAACATCACCAGCATCAGCGCCCAGCAGCAACCGAGGCACCAGACGCCCTGTTCCAAGCCGAGCCGGAAGATGCGGCCTGGTTTCGCGCTCCACCTGGCGAACAGGATCGAGAACGGATTGCGGCACTTTTCCAGGCATGCCTGTTTCAGGCCGCTGAATTGATAGAGGCCGGCGACAAGCAGCGCGATAGCGCCGGCAAGCCCGACGGCGGGGTCGAGCATCCGGCCGGAACCGGCAAAGGCGTACACCGCGAGCGTCAGCACGCTGAAACCCACGGATGCGCCGAGCCATGTGGCGAGGTATCCGGCGACAAGCACCAGCGGATGAACGACCGGCTCTCCCTTGATCTTCGCAGTATCGGCGATTTCGCAATAGGTGCGGATCAGCGGCGCCGCCGAAGGCAGCATCGTCGCCACGGCCATCAGGAACCACATCAGCACAAGCGCCGGCGCTTGCAGGCCGGCCATGCCGGCAAGCGGCGCCGGCGCGAGGCAAAGAGCGAAGAACCGGTCGAGAAAATCCGGCAACGGCAGGCCCGGCAGATTTTTCAGCAGCATATCGCCGGGGGCGCCGACGGGGCTGCCTTCAGCGCCGCGTATCGCCATCGCGCCGAGAAGCAACCACGCAAGGGCGATGCCGATGCCGATCGTGAGCATGACTGCGAGGCGCGGGCTGCGCGCCACGCCAGCCGTGGCGCGGCCGGCGCGGTCGAGATGGCTGAAATCATGCTGCTCGCCGCTCATGGCAATCGAATGGGCTGAATCGCCGCGTTGATCAAGCCGGCCAATCTGCCCTATATCCGGACAAAGGCCCGACGGGTCGCCTCGCATTGTGGAAGCCTGGCGTGGAGCACAACGACAAAGCCCGCATCCTGGTTGCCGGCAGCGGTCCGGCCGGCTTGATCGCCGCGCTCGGCTTCGCCGAGGCCGGCTTCGAAGTGACGCTGGTCGGCCCTGAGGCCAACACCGCCGACGGCCGCACCACCGCCCTCATGAACCCCGCCCTGAAAGTCCTTGAACGACTGGGCATCCTTAGCGAACTGAGGCCGCAGGCCGCGGCGCTCAAGGTGATGCGCATCGTCGATGCCACAAGGCGGCTGATCCGAAGCCCAACCGTGACCTTTCGCGCCAGCGAGATCGGCGAGGAACAGTTCGGGCTCAATTTACCCAACAAGGCTCTCATCCCCATCCTTGCCAGGGCGGTTTCAGCTCATGGTCGTATTCATTGGCTGAAATCCACCGTCGAGTCCTGGAACCTGGACGCCGACCAGGCCCATGCAAGGCTGGCCGACGGCAGCGAACTCTCAGCATCGCTTGCTGTCGCGGCCGACGGACGCCTGTCGCTGGCGCGGGAAGCCGCCGGCATTCGCGCCTTCGCGCGTCCCTATCCGCAGTCGGCGCTTGTGCTCAATTTCGGCCACCGCAGCGAGCACGGCTTCGTTTCAACCGAGTTCCATACTGAGACAGGGCCGTTCACGCAGGTGCCGCTGCCCGGCAGGCGCTCGAGCCTTGTGTGGGTGGTGAGGCCGGAGACCGCGCGGGAGCTTGCCGCGCTCGACGATGCAACCTTGTCGGGGCGTATCGAGGAGCAGATGCAATCGATGCTTGGCCGGGTCTCTGTCGAGCCGGGCCGCCAGGTCTATCCTTTGTCGGCCGCCTCGCCCGGTCGCTTCGCGCAAAACCGCGTGGCCCTGGTCGGCGAGGCAGCGCATGTGTTTCCGCCGATCGGCGCGCAAGGTCTCAACCTCGGCATCAGGGACATCGACGATCTGATTGGAATCGCGAGTGAAAACGGCAATGATCCAGGATCGCGCCGAAGCCTTGCCGCCTATGACACGAGGCGCCGGCCTGACATTTGGGCGCGCAGCGGCGCCGTGAACCTGCTCAACATGTCGCTCTTGTCCGACATGCTGCCGGCGCAGCTGGCGCGCAGCGCCAGCCTTAGTGCGCTTGGCGGGTTCGCGCCGCTGCGCGCCTTCTTCATGCGCGAGGGGCTGCGGCCGGGCAGCGGCTTTCGCGCCATTGCCGGCGGCCTAAGAAAAGAAGTCGGCCGGTAGTATTCCAAGGCCGATGGTGCCGGAATTTTTTCGCTCAGGCGGAAAACTCCCGCTCGGGCTAACCCGTTGCTTCAGCCAAGATCAAGCAGTTGGCTATTGAACTGCGGCCGCGTCTGCGCCAAATAGGCACCAGCCGAAAGTCGGGGTCGATTTTTGGCCGGGTGATGTGTAAATTCAAGGCCTTAGGCGCCTTGCGCGCAGCCACGACAGGCGCCTCGGACCCTAAGTGGTGAATGTGATGAAAACGGCCAAATTCTCGATCGGGCAAGTGGTTCGCCACAGGCTGTTTCCATTCCGCGGCGTGATCTTTGATGTCGATCCCGAATTCGCCAACACAGAGGAATGGTACGAGGCTATTCCGGCCGACGTGCGTCCGCGCAAGGACCAGCCTTTCTACCATCTTCTGGCGGAAAATTCAGAGACTGAGTACATCGCCTATGTGTCCGAGCAGAACCTGCTCGAGGACCGGTCGGGCGAGCCGGTGCGGCATCCGCAGATCGGCGAGATGTTCGACAAGCTGCCGGACGGCCGATACGAGCCGAAGCGCCAGTCGAAGCACTGAAGCGCTAACGAACGTCGCCTAGGGTGCGGCGCGGGGCAAAAAAAGCGGGGCATTTGCCCCGCTTTTGTTTCCGAGAAACGCGCTTGCGCGATCAGTTTGCGGTCTTGGCCTTGTCCTGCTCGTCCTTGAGCTTCTTGGCGAAGTCCTGATTGTTCTTGGCGACGAAGTCCTGCAGCTTTTTCTGCCGGTCCTCGATGTCCGACTGCTGCAGCGGCGGGCCATCATAGGCGCCGCTGAAGCCGGTGAGCGCGATCTTGATCGGGTTCGGCTGGTTCTGGAAGTTGATCGAGGTGAGCGTGATGCCCTGCCCCTTCTTGAAGGACGCGACGAGCTGGTCGCTCAGCGGCACTTCCGCCACGCAACGATCCGGGAAGCAGATCACATAGTCCAGCTTCTGCGCCTTGCCGGCATCGATCTGCAGCGCAATTCCGGGAGGCACGAGGCGGCCGGTCGGCACCGTGACCTGGAAGACCTTGCGGTTCACCTTGCCCTTGAGCTCGATCAGGCTGACGCCGGTGACGAGCTGGCCGTTGCCGGCCGTGACGATGTTCTGCACATTGCAAATGTCAACGTCTTCCTGCTTGGTGCAGGCCTTGAACCAGCCCTGCGGGATCTGCGGCTGCTGTTGGGCCGAGGCGTTGAAAAGCCCGGCGCCCAGAACGCCGACCACGCCTGCGGCCAGCACCGAAAGGCGGTACGCGTTGATCGTCATATGGTGCACTTTCCTCTCAAATGATCCCGGGGACCGGCTTCTTCGTGCCGTGTGGTCCAGCTACCTGTTGCCCAAATGAGGCAACAGGATGACTTCGGAGCGCGTGTTACACTGCCAGCGACGTCGAATCCAGCCCGGTTTCCGCGATTTCTTCGCGGTTCGATGTCCAGGGCAAGCATCGATCGGCGCTGGAGCGGCGGAACCCGATTCCCATTGGCGCGCCGATTCAATCGGATAGCGAAATGCTCTAGGGTGCATGACGAATCACAAAGCCGTCCGGCAAGGAGACGGTCATGGACCGCGTTCTCGTCCGGCTGATCGCCGCGACCTCGTTTCTGGCTCTTTCGCTCCTTCCGGCACAGTCGGAGCCGAAGCACGGCCTAGCCATGCAAGGCGAGCCGGCGCTGCCGCCCGACTACCAGCATTTCGACTACGTCAATCCGGATGCGCCGAAAGGCGGCAGCGTTACCTATTGCGTCGTCGGCTCCTTCGACAATCTCAATCCCTTTATCCTGAAAAGCCTGCGCACCACGGCGCGCGGGATGATCGATACGGTTTACGGCAATCTCGTCTTCGAGCCGCTGATGCAGCGAAACTATGACGAGCCCTTCAGCCTCTACGGGCTGCTTGCCGATAGCGCCGATATGGACCCGGAGCGAAAGAGCATCGAGTTCCATCTGAACCCCAATGCAAAATGGTCGGACGGCCAGCCGGTGACGCCGGAGGACGTGCTGTTCACCTACGACGTCTTCGCCGCAAAGGGCCGCCCGCCCTACAGCGACCGCATGAGCATGATCGCCAAGCTGGAGAAGACCGACGAGCACAGCGTGAAGTTCACCTTCAACGACAAGGCCAATCGCGAATTCCCGCTGATCGTCGCGCTGACGCCGATCGTCCCCAAGCACGCCTTCGACAAGGACACGTTCGACAAGACCACGCTGAAGCCGCTGATCGGCAGCGGCCCCTACACCGTGGATAAGGTGCTGCCGGGGCAGCGTATCGTCTTCAAGCGGAATCCGGATTACTGGGGCAAAGACATTCCGTCGAAGCGCGGCTTCGACAATTTCGATCAGGTCACCATTGAGTATTTTCTCAACGCCAACGCCAAGACGGAAGCGTTCAAGAAAGGAATTTGCGCTCTCGATGACGAGACCGATCCGGTCAAGCGTGAGCGCGACATCGACTTTCCAGCCTTCCGAAAGGGGGATGTGAGGGAAGAGTATTTCAACACCGGCATTCCTCCGGTTGTGACCGGCTTTTTGTTCAACACCCGGCTGCCCAAATTCGCCGATCCCGTCGTCCGCCGCGCGCTCGGCATGCTCTACGATTTCGAATGGACGAACAAGAATCTGTTCGGCGGCAAGTTCAACCGCACCATGAGCTATTGGCAGAATTCCGAGCTTTCGGCGCTCGGCCACCCTGCCGACGATCGCGAAAAGGCGCTGCTTGCGCCCTACCCCGGCCGCGTGCCGCCGGACGTGATGGACGGCACCTGGCGCCCACCCGTGACGGATGGTTCAGGCCAGGACCGCAAGGTGCTCAAAACCGCCTTCGAATTGCTGAAGAGCGCCGGCTTCCACGTGCAGGACGGCAAGATGCTCGACGCGCAAGGAAACCCGTTCGGCTTCGAGATCCTGACCTCGTCGCAGGACGAAGAGCGGCTGGCGGCCGTCTATCAGCGCACACTGGAAAAGATCGGTATCGACGTCGGCATCCGCACCCTCGACGGCGACCAGATCCAGTCGCGCAAGCAGCGTTTCGACTTCGAGGTTCTGATCGGGACGAGCGGCTTCAGCAATTCGCTGTCGCCCGGCAGCGAGCAGGTCGGCCGCTGGGGATCGGTCGCCGCGAAAACGGAAGGATCGTTCAACCTCGCCGGCGTCGCCGATCCGGCGATCGACGCCGCCATCGACGCGATGCTGAACGCCCGCACCAAAGAAGACTATGTCGCCGCGGTGCGCGTGCTCGACCGGCTGCTGATCTCAGGCAGCTACATGGTGCCGATGCAGTACAACACGCAGCAATGGGTCGCTTACTGGAGCTATCTGGAACATCCGCAAAAGACCCCCATATTCGGCTATCAGCTGCCGACCTGGTGGCGAAAGCCCAACTGAGGCAGGCCCGACCGGCAGAGACCAAACAGGAGACGAGCATGAGCGCCAAGAACACCATCACCGTCGATGTTGTGTCCGATGTCGTCTGCCCCTGGTGCTTCATCGGCCAGAAGCGGCTGGACAAGGCCATCGCTTCTGCAAGCGACATCGACGTGCGCGTGCGCTGGCGGCCATTCCAGCTCGATCCGACCATCCCGCCCGCCGGCATGGACCGCCGCCAATATATGCTCGGCAAGTTCGGCAGCGAGGAGCGCATCCATCAGATCCACGCGCGCATCGAGCCGCTCGGCGAAGCCGAGGGCATCAGCTTTGCCTTTGGCGCCATCAAGGTCGCGCCGAACACCCTCGACGCGCACCGCGTCATCCGCTGGGCGGGCGCAGCCGGCGAAGACGTGCAGAATCGGCTGGTGCGCCGCCTCTTCCAGCTGAATTTCGAGGAAGGCGTGAACATCGGCGACCATGCCGTGTTGGTTACGGCCGCCGGCGAGGCCGGCATGGATGCGTCGGTGGTCGAGACGCTACTGCCGACCGACGCCGACGTTGAGGCCGTCCGCAACGAGATCGCCACCGCTTCGCGCATGGGCATCACCGGCGTGCCCTGCTTCCTGCTCGAAGGCAAATACGCCGTGATGGGCGCGCAGGATGCTGACACGCTTGCCGACGCCATCCGCCAAGTGGCCCAGGCCAAGGCGCGCGGCGAGCTCGAAACCGCGAACTGAATGTTCCGTCAGCGCGATCCGTAGCCGCCGACCTGACCGCCGCGCGCTTTCCTGAAAATTGTCCTCCTGTTTCGCGGTCGCCTTGGCTTTGCTCAGGAAGAAGCTGTTGCCGTAGCCAAGCTTGGTCAGCTCGCCGCAACAGCCCTGATCGCCGGGAGGGCCATGTCCGTTTCGGCAGCGGCGAGATCGCCCTCGACAGATACGACGCTGCCGACAAGACCATTTCCGGCCATTTTCAGCGCCTCCGGAAAGGACGAATCAGGTAAACCCTGAGTAGCTCACGGGCGGCAAATTTTCGGTCATTCCGGTCACCGCCAGTAGTCATCGCGGCCTGCGGACACCTCTTTTTCATTCACAAACCCGTGTTTTCCACTTCCCTTAGGGAAGGTTGCCGCCGGCTGGCAAAAACAGCTCTAGCAAACTGAAATACAAGATGAAATCGCCACGAGTAGCGATCGCCCGGCGCAGCCTTTCTGTTGCCCTGATGCCACGGCGAGTAACCCTGTTCACATTCGTTGGCAGAAAATTAATGGAAAATGATCAATTGGTGTTACCCTGTGTAACAAAACTAAGAAAGGTTTGGGCGGGATCGTGACTGGGGTCGGTAGACCGCAACGAACAGTACCGGAGCAAACATCCAACGAGGCGAAGACCTCGTCGCTGACGCCGGTATCGTCGATGCGCACCTTCTGGGGGCTGATGCGAGCCTACTGGTTCTCCGACCGGTGGAAGGAAGCCTGGACCCTCACATTCGTCATCGCGCTGCTGACGGCTTTGTCCAGCAAGGCTGGCGTCTGGTTCGCCTTGGCACTGGGCGAGTTGGGCAATTCGATCGCCTTCCTCCACGACGCCGCCAACACCCACCCGTTGCAGACCATTCTGACCAATGCCGGCATATTGGTGCTGCTGGTCGTGCTGAAGGATGCCGGCTTCACCGGCGTGCGCAATCTCGTTTCAACGACCTTGCACCGCAAATGGCGGGGCTGGCTGAACAGCCAGTTCAACCAGGCGCTGCTCGACGGCAACCATACCCATTTTCATGCGCAGCACGGCTCGGCGGCCGGCGGCATCGTCGCTCCGGACAACATCGACCAGCGCATCCAGGAATCGATCAAGGACATGACCGGCGGCGCCATCGGGCTTGCCATGGGCGTGCTGGGTGTCGCGACTTCGCTCTATTTCATCGGCGAAAACCTGATCGGGTCCTCGGTCGAGGTCAAGGGCCTGGAATTCCTCGGCGGCTACGGCACCGCGGTGCTGGCTTTCCTCGCCGTCGCCATCTACGTGCCGCTGAACACCTGGATCGCCGTCAAGCTCGGGCGGCTGCTCGAGCGGCTCAACGTGCGCATGCAGCAGGCCGAGGGCAGCTACCGCAGCGAACTGACGACGTTCCTGCGCCGCAGCTTCCACGTCGCCGCCTCGCATGGCGAGGGCGTGCAAAAGTCGATGCATGACAGGCTCTATGTCGACATCGACAAAACGTGGGGGCGGCTCAATATCGTCAACACCAGCTACACCTCGTTCGAGCTGATCTACAATTTCGTCGGCGCCCGTATCGTTGCCTACGCCCCGGGCCTCGTGTCGTTCATCCATAACCGTCTCGACTACAAAGGCTACATCACCGGCTCCGAAATGGTCGCCCAGTTGATCAGCCAGTGCTCGTGGTTCATCCATGTGATGCCGGCGATCGCGACGCTCAGGGCCAACAGCCAGCGCGTCACCGAGCTCGCCGACGCCATCGAGAACGTTCAGCACCCGCGCGAATTCTATCAGCAGACCGGCCGCTCCGACTTCGGCTACGCCACCCAGAACCCGGTGTTCGGCCTGACCATCCAGAAGCTCGAGCTGGCGCATCAGGGCGAGGACGCGACGCCTTTCCTCAGCGCCGCCAATCTGCGCTTCCGCCGCGGCGAATGGACCTTCCTCAAGGGCGAATCCGGCTGCGGCAAGACTTCGCTGATCAAGGCTATCAACGGCCTGTGGCCATATGGCCGCGGCACCATCGTCTTCCCGGAGGGCGTGACGAGCTTCTACGCCGCTCAGGAGGTAAAGCTGCAGCAGGTCTCGCTGAAGCAGCTCGTCTGCCTGCCGGGTTCAGAGAGCGATCACAGCGACACGCAGGTTGCCGCGGCCCTGCACAAGGCCGGCCTCGGCGACTTCATCGGGCAGCTGGCCGACGAGAGCCGCGAGGGCAAGATCTGGGACCAGGTGCTTTCGGGCGGCCAGAAGCAGAAGCTGGTGGTCGCGCGCATCATCCTGCAGCAGCCGGGACTTCTATTCCTCGACGAAG
This sequence comes from Mesorhizobium sp. CA6, assembly GCF_020165035.1. NCBI lineage: Bacteria > Pseudomonadati > Pseudomonadota > Alphaproteobacteria > Hyphomicrobiales > Phyllobacteriaceae > Mesorhizobium > Mesorhizobium sp. CA6. The sequence continues at coordinate 116,362 of NZ_JAIUHI010000009.1, forward strand.
CGACCGGCGCACTCGATCCCGAAGGTAAGATCGCCTTCCACCAGGCGATCAAGGACAATTGCCCGAACGTCACCGTGATCAGCGTCATGCACGAGGCGGTGGCGCCGCGCTCGCTGTCCGGTGAGGAGTTCTACCACAGCGTGGTTTCGATTGCCGACGGCGTGGCCACCAAGAAGCCGCTTGCGCCCAGCCTGCCGCGCGAGCTCACCACCATTCTCGCCCAGCCTCGGCCGGTCGAGGAAAAGTGGCTGCGCTTCCGCCGGCTGAAGCAGAAATAGCAGTCCTACCAAGCCCTTGACCGGCGACCGTAGCCCCGCTTGGTCTGTCTTCGATCACAGTCTCGCGATCCGGCCTGCCCGCGTCCCTTTTCGGCGCCCTTCGCGATTGACTCGGCAAAAACCGCTCCTATGTTGCGCCCGCTCGCCAAATTCAAACTCGAACCCCGCGAGCAGAAAGGTCAACCCGCCATGCCTGGCGACAGTCACAGTCGAACGCAACCGCCGTCCGCCCTGACGTGACCTGACGGCTCACGTCCTGCCGGACGGCAAGGAGTGAGCCATGAACGAATTCGCACCCGTACTGGACGACGAAGCGGTTGCCGTCGCCCGTGTTCTTGCCAACGATCACGTCGCCGACGTCGTTGAAGCCCTCAACCACGAAACCCGCGAGACAGCCATCGAGCTTCTCTGCGCCGTGCCGTTCGAGCGGCTGGTTGAGATTTTCGACCAGCCTGAGCTCGAAGCAGCACCCGAGCTTGCCGAGGCCCTGCCGCGCCCGAAGGCGAGCAAGCTCCTGACTGCCATGTCGGTCGACCGCGCCGCCGACATCCTGCGCGAGCTGGACGAGCCGGCCCGCTCGGAGTTGCTCGGCGCCTTGGCGCCGCCGCTGCGCGCGACGCTGCTGTCCATTCTGGGATATCCGGAAGGCAGCGCCGCCTCGATCATGACGACGGAATTCGTCAGCGTGCCTTCCGACTGGACCGTTGGGCGCACGCTCGACTACATCCGCAAGGTCGAGCGCAGCCGCGAAACCATCTACGCCATCTACATCGTCGACCCGGAGACGCATCTTTTACTGCGGGCGACCGGATTGCGCCGGCTGATCACCGGCAATCCGGAGGATTCGATCCTGTCGGTGGCGCCCGATCGCATGCCGGTGACGGTAACGCCGCTCACCGATCGCGAGACCCTGGCGCAGACAATCTCCAAATACGACCTGCTCGCCTTGCCGGTCGTCGACCACGGCAAGCTCCTCGGCATCGTCACCATCGACGACATCATCGACACGATGATCGAGGAGACGACCGAGGATGTGCACCGTTTCGGCGGCATGGAGGCGCTGGACGAGCCCTATATGAAGATGAGCTTCCTCGCCATGATCCAGAAGCGGGCCGGCTGGCTTTGCGCGCTGTTCCTCAGCGAGATGCTGACGGCCAACGCCATGCAGAGCTACGAAGGCGAGCTGGAGAAGGCGATCGTGCTGACGCTGTTTATCCCGCTGATCATGAGCTCCGGCGGCAACTCCGGCTCGCAGGCGACCTCGCTCGTCATTCGCGCGCTGGCGTTGCGCGAGATCGGGCTGCGCGACTGGTGGCGAGTGGCCTTGCGCGAGCTGCCGACCGGTCTGGTGCTCGGCTCGATCCTCGGCATCGTCGGCATCTGCCGCATCGCGCTCTGGCAGTATTTCGGCTTCTACGACTACGGCCCGCACTGGATGCTGATCGCGGCGACGGTAGGAGCGGCGCTTGTCGGCATCGTCACCTTCGGCTCGCTGTCGGGATCGATGCTGCCCTTCGCGCTGAAGCGCATCGGCTTCGACCCGGCGAGCGCCTCGGCGCCGTTCGTTGCCACGCTGGTCGATGTCACCGGGCTGGTCATCTACTTCTCGGTGGCGCTGATGATCCTGCGCGGCACGCTTTTGTAGAAGCGTCTTGACGGTCACCGGCATCGCCGGCGGCCGTCGCAATCCCACGATCCGGTCAGACCCGTTCGCCGTTCTTCACGCGATAGGTCGGCTTGTACATCGTCACCAGCTCCTCGGCCGCGGTCGGATGCACGGCCATGGTGCGGTCGAAGTCCTCCTTGGTCAGGCCAGCCTTCAGCGGAATGCCGAGAAGCTGCGCCATCTCGCCGGCATCGGGGCCCAGAATATGGGCGCCGATCACCTTCCTGGATGCGCCGTCGACCACCAGCTTGATCAGCATCTTCTCGTCGCGGCCGGACAGCGTGTGGCGCATCGGACGGAAGGATGCGCGGTAGATCTCGACATCCGCATAGCGCTCGATTGCGTCGTCTTCCGACAGGCCGACAGTGCCGATTTCCGGCTGCGAGAATACAGCCGTCGGAATGGTGTCGTGGTCCGGCGCTGTCGGGTTGTCCTTGAAGGCCGTCTCGACGAAGCACATCGCCTCGTGAATCGCCACTGGCGTGAGTTGCACGCGATGCGTGACGTCGCCGATCGCCCAGATGTTATCGACATTGGTGCGCGAATATTTGTCCACGACGATCGCGCCCGTCTTGCCGAGTTCGACGCCGACGCCTTCCAGGCCCATATTCTCGGTATTGGGGATACGTCCGATCGCCAGCATCACCTGGTCGACCGTCAGCGTTTGGCCGGAAGACAGCAGCACGTCCAGCCTGCCCTCCGGTGTCTTGCGCACCGATTCCGAAACCGCATGGCAAAGAATCCTGATGCCTTTCCTCTCCATTGTCTCGTGCAGCGAGCGGCGCAGATCCATGTCGAAGCGGCTCAGAATCTCCTGGCCGCGATAGACCAGCGTGGTGTCGACGCCCAGACCGTGGAAGATGTTGGCGAATTCGATGGCGATGTAGCCGCCGCCCTCGATCATGATCGCCTTCGGCAGCTCCTTGAGATCGAAGGCCTCGTTGGAGAAGATGCAATATTCATGGCCTGGCAGCGCCGGATGCGGCGCCGGACGCCCGCCTGTGGCGATCAGGATCTGGTCGGCGCTGACCGTGCGGTCCTCGGCAACCAGATAGATGCTGTGCGTGTCGACGAGCACTGCGCGTGAATGAAAGGTCTCGCCGCCGGAGCCTTCGACATTCTTCTTGTAGATCGCTTCGAGCCGCGCGATCTCCTTGTCCTTGTTGGCGACCAGCGTCGGCCAGTCGAAGCTCGCCTCGGGCACCGTCCAACCATAGCCGGCGGCGTCGGCGAAATGCTCGGGAAATTGCGAAGCATAGACATAGAGCTTCTTCGGCACGCAGCCGCGAATGACGCAGGTGCCGCCGAAGCGGTATTCCTCAGCGATGGCCACACGCTTGCCGAGAGCCGCCGCCACCCGGGCCGCCCTTACCCCGCCGGAGCCGCCGCCGATGACGAACAGATCATAGTCATAAGCGGCCATCGCTTGGGCTCCTGCGAATGAGAAAGACGGGGGTCAGAGGTAGGCTGCCAAGCGGCAAAAGAAAAGCCCGGGCAAACCCGGGCTTTGTGGTCCGGCCGCTGTCGGCGGATTGACAGCGATCAGTTCTGCGAATCGTCAGCCGGAGCCGAATTGTCCGCCGGAGCGGAACCATCGGCAGGTGCGGCGGCCGGAGCCGGCGCTGCCGGCGCCTTGGCCTTGGCGGCGGCCGCAAGCGTCTCACCGACCTGCTGGGCGAGATCGCGGGCAACGCCATTTTGCCAGATGTCGGCAGCCTTGACGAGGTCGCGCGTCACCGCGGGGCCGCTATCCAGCAGCTTCTTGCCGGCCTCGGAGCTGTAGAAGGCGGCGATATCGTTGAGGTCCTTCTCGGAGAACACCTTGGCATAGGCCATGGCCGCCTCCTTTTCCAGGTCGGCGCGCCGCGAGGCCATGCCAAGCGCCTTCTCGGTCACGGTCTTGCCGATCAGTTCCTGCATGTCGGGGTTTTTCTGGATGAGCTGCGACTCCAGCGCGCCGGCCGCCTGCGGCAGGATGTTGTCGAACGAGTCCGTGGCATGGATCGCCGCGACAGCCGCGCGCGCGGCCTTCAGATGCGATTCGCTGATGTCCTGAGCAAACACCGGTGACGACAGCGCAAGGACGGCCGAGGCCGCCAGAAGCGTCGAAAAGCGGCGAACTCGTTTAGGCAAAATCATAGTCGGTAGAACTCCCTGGTTTCAGGCTGCATGGACGGTTTCGATACCGTCGCCGCCGGCGATGATGGCCGTTGACGCCAGCCCGATGAATAGACCGTGCTCGACTACGCCTGGAATGGCGAAGAGAGCATTCGACAGCGCTCTTGTATCCGGAATGCGGCCAAAAGATGCATCGAGGATAAAGTGGCCGCCGTCTGTAACAAATGGGTGGCTTCCCGTCATCCTCAATGTAAGCGGGCCGGAAAGGCCTAGCCCTGCCGCGGCGGCGCGTACCGCGATCTCGGTGGCGCGCAGGCCGAATTTGTTGACCTCGATCGGCAGCGGGAACCGGCCGAGGGTTCCGACCATCTTGGATTTGTCGGCAATCACGATCATGCGCTCGGACGCCGCCGCGACGATCTTCTCGCGCAGCAGCGCGCCGCCGCCGCCCTTGATCAGGGTCAGCTCCGGGTCGACCTCGTCGGCGCCGTCGATGGTGAGGTCGAGCTCGGGTGTTTCTTCCAGTGTAGACAGCGGCACGCCGAGCTCGCGGCAGAGTGCTGCGGTGCGCTCGGAAGTCGGCACGCCAATGACCTTGAGGCCGGTCGCAACCTTCTCGGCCAGCAGCCGCACGAATTCTTCCGCCGTGGTGCCGGTGCCGATGCCAAGCCGCATGCCGCTGCCGACATGGGCGAGCGCTGCCCGCGCGGCCTCGACCTTCAACTGCCTTGCATCCATGGGGAGCCCCGATTTCGCCGGTTTCGCGCGCCTCCTAGCATTTTTGCCTGTCCCGTCAAAGGCTCGCCCTCAAAGGCTCTGTGGACCGATCGAGGCTTCTTGCTTGAACTTGGGCCAGCCTGTATCGGCTGCGGCAACGCAATTGCCGCAGGATCCACCCATGACTCGCCCGATCATCGTCTTCGACCTGGATGGAACGCTGATCGACACCGCGCCCGACCTGCTCGACAGCCTCAACCACAGCCTGGCGGCGAGCGACCTCGCCGCTGTCGACGAAGCCGGCTTCAGACGCTTCGTCGGCCATGGCGGCCGCGTCATGATCGAACGCGCGCATGCTGCGCAGAACAAGGCGCTGATGGCGGAGGAGCACGACCGGCTGCTGAAGCTGTTCCTCGACCATTACACGTTGAACATTCCCGGCAAGTCGCGCCCCTATCCCGGCGTCGTCGCCGCGCTCGACCGTTTCCAGGCTGCCGGCTATCTGATGGCGGTCTGCACCAACAAATACGAAGCCAATTCCGCGACGCTGATCGGCGCGCTGGGCTTGTCGAACTACTTTGCCGCGATCTGCGGCCAGGACACTTTCGCCTTCCGCAAACCCGATCCGCGCCATCTCACCGAGACGATCCGGCTGGCGGGCGGCGATGCGGAGAACGCCTTGATGATCGGCGATTCGCAGACCGACATCGACACTGCCAAGGCAGCCGGCATTCCGGTGGTCGCGGTCGATTTCGGCTACACCGACCGCCATGTGCGCGAATTCGAGCCAACTCTGGTGATCTCGCATTTCGACACGCTGACGCCGCAACTGGCCGAGCGGTTGATCGCGGCGGCACGCTGAGCGGGACTCGGATCGGACGGCTGACAAACCGGAAACTGGTCCGAGCGAGAAGCTTGGCACATCGCCTTGACTTCGCGCACCCGCCTACCTTATATCGCGGCTCGCTTCGGCCTTCGGGCCCAAGGCGGGCGATTAGCTCAGCGGGAGAGCACACCCTTCACACGGGTGGGGTCGCAGGTTCAATCCCTGCATCGCCCACCATTTCCCTTGGTTTTCCACAGTTCTTATGACGACCTCCGCGCAAATGCGCGTAGGGAATGGAGCTTATGCGGCTCGAATTGGGCACAGTCGGTTTCGGGGGATGCCGCCCGGTGCCGTCCGAGCGCATCAAGAGGAGATTGCGGGGGAAACGTCAGCGACATGGGGGATATCGCTATCTCGCGCCGTGAATTCGTACCTGGCCTCGAAGCAGCTCGCGGCGTCGCCGCGCTGATGGTCGCGCTCTTTCATTGCGGTCAGGCGACATATTATGATGCGACGCGGCAAGCGGTCTCTTTGGTGCAGGGCTCGCATCGAAGCCAAAGCTACCTTGATGCGGCTTTCCGCATAGCCGGGAACGGCCACGGCGCCGTCGTATTTTTTTTGTCCTGAGCGGCTTCGTTCTCATGATGATGCTCAGTCGGCAGACGGATGACCTCAAGGCCAGCGCCGGCCCATTTTTCATAGGACGCGTTCTGCGCATCTACCCTGCCATCTTTTCAACCATCGCGATCTTCGTCGGACTGTTTCTGCTGACCGGCATGTCGCTTGGGCCGGCCGAGGTCTATACGACCAGGAATGTGATGGCCAATGCGCTGTTGCTACGTACCGACATCAACGGCGTGATGTGGTCGCTCCAAACCGAAATGATCGCGGCCCCACTGATTTTTTTGCTCTATTGGTCCTGGCGGCGATGGGGCGCTGTCGCTCTGGTTCTGCCCGCCCTCATCTTGCTCGGCCTGTCATTCAGCGGGCAGTGGTCTGGAACGCCCGGAAAGGGCGTTTCGTTAGGGAACCTCTACTCCTTCGTGTCCGGAATGATCGCTTGTGCCTATGGAAGGAAGATAGTCGCTCGCCTTCCTCGTCCGGCCCTGTCGCTCGCCCTCGCGGTCGCCGGGTTCGCACTCTCGCGCCCCTTGCTTGGATGGTGGTCCAACTGGTCCGTGATTTTCGAGACGGCTTTCGCGGATTTTATCTCGGCGTTGATCGCCTATGGCGTTCCGTTGCGGAAAGGTCGTCTGATGGCTGTGGCCAGGTATTTCGGCCGCATCTCTTTCAGCTTCTACTTGTTGCACCCATTGGTGCTGATCGCTCTTTGGAACATGCCTGAGCTACTCGCAAAGGCCGTCAATGCAGGAGTTTCTCCCATCACACTGGCACTCGCCTCGTTTGCCTTTTCGGTCCTCGTCATCACTCCGCTGGCTCACATGCAGCATACGGCAGTCGAACGTCCAGGCGTTCGATTGGGCCACGCAATGGCATGGCGCCTCCGCTCGAAGCTTCAGCCCGCCGCCGTCCAGCGTGGGTGAACACAGAAGGTCTCAGATTCAATCCACGCACCGTCTATTCGACCTGCTTGGATGGCCCGACAACCGGATTCTAGATCAGCCCTCGCCTCACATTCATGCGCGTCACGGCGGTCACCAGAACGGCGCCGGTCATAAAATAGAGCGTGGCGATGATGTGGCCTTGATGGAAATGCAGCCCGGCAAACAGCAGGGCCGTGACCACGGCAAGGAAGGCGATGACGCGCGAGAATTGATCGGGCATGGGGCGACCTTGTGCAATGTGTTGAGTGGCCGCCCTCATTCAGCCGCTCGCTCCATAAATCGGTTTTCGATTTTTCGCAATCGGCTTTGAGGCCGGACTGATCGGCGCCTGCCGCGCGGCGGCGTTCCGGTGGTCCTAAACCAGATCCACTTCCACCCACAGTCCGCCCGGCCCGCGTGCCGCATCGCGTGGCGCGCTGCGCACCGCCTGGACCGAGCCGGACGGCGCGGCAAAAGCCGGCTTTCCGTTCTTGTCCGCCAGCCATGGATCATCGGCGCGGATGACGCGGCCCTTGGTCTTTGTCTCGAGCGCGGTCAGGACGCCGTCATAGGGCATCTCGCCCCAGTGCACTTTCACCGCGTCGACCTTGTTGGTGGGGATAAAGGCCGACAGGTCGCTGCTCATCAGCAGATCGAAACCCTGTTTCTGCGGCGTGGCGTTCTGGCTGCCGTGATGCGCGACCTTGAGATAGACGGTGCGCGCCAGAAGATCGGCCGATGTGACGGTGCCCTGCCCGACCGGCCATTTCAGGTCCTTCCAGCTCAGCCAGTTGCCGATCTGGGCGTCGCCCGGGAACAGCAGCACCCGGCCGCTGTCGATGAACTCGAAGGCAAGCACCAGGCTGGTGTTGTTGACGCCGCGGTCGAGCTGCAAGGCCAGGTCGGCGGCGATCCCCATCCAGTCGGCGTCGATGCGCCGCCAGGACTGGTCGCGGTCTTCCATGGATGCCGCGGCCGAGACCGGCCCAGAATAATGCTTGCGCACATAGGCGGCGATGTCGATGGCCGGATCGCTGCCCTTGTCGCCGGCGAGCGCCGCGGAGAGCGGCGTGCCGACATTGCGCTCGAACGGACTGAGCTCGTCGACGTAACCGGCATCGGCCGCCTCGTTGATCTTGAGGCCGCTCGTCAGCGCCCGCGCGTACGGACCGCCGCTGGCCAGCGGAAACATCTCGCTCGCCTTTTCCTCGAGGCGAAGCGCCGCCTTGTCGCGCGGCGGACCGAGCACATAGACGCGCAGGTTTGGCAATGCGTCGATCGTCACAGGCGGCCCGCCAGGCTCGAAATAGGTCGGCGACGGTTTTTGCGACAGTTTTGCCGCCGCGTCGCGGGCCGAGCGCACCCGCTCGCCTGCGGCGCCGAACTGGAAGCCGAGCACCGATTGCAGGCCGTCGCGGATGCCGGCCATGTAAGAACTGAGCCCCTGCATCCCGTCGAGCTTCTGGCCCACGCCTTGCAAGGCCGCCAGCGCCTGGCCCTTGAACTTGTCGAGCTCCGCGGCCTCCGCGTCGGCAGGATTTTCGGTCCAGGCCATCCAGACGTCGCCGACGACAAAATCCTTGAAAAGGTCCTTGGCGGTCAGGAAGCCGGAAACATGATCCCAGTGTTCGTGCGTGACGACGAGGATGTCGATCTTGCCGCCGGTCTCCTTCTTGAGGTCGGCGACGATGTCGGAGACCAGCGCCGAGCCACTCTTGATCGAGACATGAATGCCGCAATCGATGAGAATGCGGAACGGCTTACCGTCCGGCTTCTTGAACGTCAGCAAGTGGCAGTCGCCGATGCCCTGGCAGTAATGCCTGACGGTGATGCCCGATGCCGGCGTCGCCGCGGGAGCCGATTTTGCCGGCCTTGTTCTTGCCGCCGTTTTTCTAGACATGGTCGTCGTCTCCGTCGCTGGCATGCAACAACGCAAAAGGCTCCGATACTTCGCCGCCGAAATAGAGCGCTCGCAGCGGCGAGAGATAGTTGGCCGCCATCGTCCCGGCCTGACGCTTCTGCCGGTCCGCGCTGCCGGTGTTCTTGATGATCGAGTAGCGGATTTCCTCGAAGCGCTCGCGCGGATCAATGATGATCGTGGCGCCGCCGCGGAACCAGAAGAAGCCTTCGCCCTTGGCCATGCCTTGCGGCATCGCCGTGCCGTCCAGCGCAACCGGAATGCGCTGCTGGATCACGGCCACCACCTCGACGCGGAACGAGCCGTCCGGCTCGACGCGTCGCGTCGGGCGCACGCTGTAGATGTCGAAGGTCGTCTCGCCTTTCTTCGGCGGGTGCATGACCGTGCCGTCGTCATTGTAGCGCGGCAGATCGGGCATCAGGCCGAACTGCTTGTAGAGGTCCGGATCGGAGGCGAAGGCCTTGTGCATCGCCTTCCACAGCGCATAACGGTTCTTGTCGTTGAGCGCGAAGATCTCGGCCCGCTTCAATTTCTGGTTCCAGCCGAGGTCGATCTTGCCGAGCAGGCCTTTCAGCCAGACCGGCGACGGATCCTCCGGCGCGCTCCAGGCGAGCGTCTCCTCCGAGATGGTGCGAACGTCGCGCGGCAACAGCTTCCACTTGCGGAACGATTCCAGGAAGGCGAGGCGATAGTGCAGCGGATCGTCCGGGTAGGCGTCGCGGTCGGCGGTGATCAGCGCGCGCAGATATTCGCCGAAAGTGATGTCGACGGAAGGGCAATAGTCGAGCGCGCGGATGCACATCGTCAGCATCTGCGTGGCGGTCTTGGCAACCTCGTCGGTGAGGCGCTCGACCAGGCTCGGATGCAAGGTGCCCGCCGGCAGGATGCCGGAGCCGCCAGTGGCAAGCTGGATCAGGTCGTCCGTCCGCCGGTCGGCGATGGCCAGAAAAGCCTGGTAGACAGCGAAAACCAGGATCGAGCCTCGGTCATGCGCCTCGAAGGTTTTGTCGTAGTCGAGCTCGGCCATGCCGGCGCCGCCATATTCACGCAATGGCCCGGCCCTGCCGCTGCCTTCGCCGAACTGCTTGGCGATGCCCGAGAGCAGCGAAGCGGCCGACAATTCGCCCCTCGCCTTGCCGATCTCGAAGCCGACGAGCTCCTTCAACGTAAAATGCTGGAACAGCGCGACGATGTCTGCGAAGGCCTCGTGGAAGGCCGGCACATCCGGGTTGGACGCTTCCTGGAAGCGACGATGCAGCCCGTCGAGCAGCGCATGCGACATCTCATGCGCGACGATGTCGCTGGACAAGCACGAGAACACCGTCGTTCCGGGCGTGGTGACATCGCCCTGATTGCTGGTCGCCGGGAAATAGCCGAACAGCAGCGCCTTCTTTTCCGGGCTGTAATAGGCATTCTCGGCGCGCAACGCATGCGGATAAATGCGCAGGCGCGGCACGTAATGCGCCTTCACCGTCATATCGCCGGTGCGGCCGGGAGCCGCTGCGTAATGCGGCGCCCACAACGCCCGACGGCCGAGAGCGCGCTCGAAATGGCCGATCGTGGTCATGGCCACCGCGTAGACCATCTGCTGGTGGAATTTCGGATTGCCCTCCGAAGGCGGCAGGCCGTCCTGCGCCAGCAGCACCTTGTCGTTGAGGTCGACCGGATCGTAGACGCGGTCGGACGCGGGGTCGACATCGACCACCTCGAGATATTCGCCGATCGGACCGGGCAGCAACGGCCTGTCGGTCGCAGGCTCGTCGTCCCACGGCACCGAAAGCGTCGCCTGGTAGACCGAAACCGAATCCAGCCGTTTCGCCACCGACGGGTCGAGCGCGTAGATGCGCAGGCGCCGTTGCGGCGGCGGCAGCGGCCGCGGCTTGCGCCTAATGGCCGGTGCCGGGCCCATGACTGGCGCCGGAACCGCTACGCTGGCGCCTGGCCGGCCCAGCCATCCTTCCAGAAAGGCCTTCAACGGCTTCGACGGATTGCCCTGGTCGAGCGCCGCCTCCAGGTAGCGGTTGCGCGCCGCGGCCGAAACCTTGTCCGGATCGCCATCCGGGTCGGCGATCGCCTGGTCGACTGCCGCCGTGGTTTGCGCCATCTGCATCAGTTCCAGCGCGAACATCGTTCGCTGCCGAAGCGTCGCCGGTGGTGGCGCCGCCAACGAATTCCCTCCGGTCAAAAGGTCCAGCCAGCTCCACGTATAGGTGGCTCGAGCGAGCTTGGTCAGGCTGTTTGCCGCCGGCGGAGGGAAGCCCAGCGCATCGAAGGCCCGCAAGACGCCCTGCCCGATCTTCTCCTTCGTCTCCGCCGCATTCATCTTGGCGGTCGACTTCAAGGCTTTCGCGAAGAAGGCCTTGCGTACGGCTTCGACACGCATCCAGGGCTGAGGGTAATTCTTCACCACGTCCCAGTGCTCGGCGAGCCAGAGAGCGGCCGCGGCCGCGACCTGCGGGGTCGCGGCGGAGGTGCCGCTGCCGTCCATGTCGACCACCTTGCGACAATCGATCTCGGCCCAGGGCACATTCGGCGTGTAGGCGCCGAGCGCCGTATCCATTTTCGAAGGCGGCCCGTAATTGCCCTGCATGGTGCCGAAGGAGAGTCCGGCATAGGCGCGCCCGTCGCCCATCACGCCGCAGGCCGCAAGCACCCGATTGTAGCGCGCGGGATAGACGATGCTGCGCGGCGTGATGGTGAAATTGTTGCCGGCCGCCGTGACCATGACCACACCGTGGTCGTAGGCAAGGTTGACGGCGTCGACCAGCGCCTGCGAGGCGAGGCCGCCCATGCTCATCGACAACACTTGCGCGCCCTGCTTGCGTGCATAGTCGATGCCTTGCACCATGGTGCCGGTGGTCAGCCGCACCACCCAGTCGGCGATGCGCACCGGCAGGATTTTCGCCAGTGGCGCACCGCCGACGAAATCGTTGAAGCCCGGCCAGTGCGGCGAGGAGCCGTCGAGCTTGTTGCCGGCAAGCAGGCTGAGCGTGCCGGTTCCATGGCCGCGATTGCTGGTCAGCGTGCCGGCCGGAGCGTGGTCGGTCGCGTTGTTCGGACCCGTCCCGTCGTCGACGAAATTGCGCTGCTGCGCTGTAAGAAGCGCGGCGGGAATGGTCTGATGGCCCGGATCGAAACCGGTATCGAGATGGGCGATGGTGATGTTGGCCTGCTTGGCGCCTACCTTCTCGCGCGCCGCCGCGAACTGGCTGAAGTCCGGCGCGGCATTCCAGGCGATGCGCCCCGCGACCACCGCCTGTCCGCCCTGCGGGTCCTGATCGTCGAATGCACAGACCGGAGCTGCGCTTGCCGCCATGCCGCGATCGCCGCCGCTGTCCTTATAATCCCACTGCTGCACGATATCGGGCTCGATTGCGAGCACCTCGGCTCCCGCGGCCGCCAGCGCCGGGTTCCGGGCGACAAGATCGTGGGCATGGTCCCAGGGGTTGTCTGTATCGGCGGCGTCCGTGGCCAACCGCAACCAGGTGGCGCCGCGATCCCCGGCCGCGGCCGTGCCGGCACTTGCGTCGGCAGGCAGAGAGAGGATCGGCTCGGCTTCGATGCCGCCAATCCGGGGCGGCCCGCCTCGGACCGAGAGCCCCGCGCCGTCGCCGCGAACCTTTACAAGGAGTCCCTTCGTGGCTGCCATGGCCTGCCCCTCCCCAAAATGAACCATGAGGCCGACCGTCACCTGCAGTCAAGACAAGGTTCCAGCCATACTTCGGTTGATCTCTTTGCCGACTAGGCAATCGTGCCGGTTGCAAAGCAAAGACCATACACTTCTAAAATAACCATCGGTCCGCCAGATGCGTATATCTGTGAGCGCCTTCACATACGCCGGACAGGGCTTGCGCTCAGATCTTGCAACGGCGGCATCGACGGCCCGAGCTGACTACGGCGTCCGAAGCTGCTGCCGGACTGCGATATGGATGCGGTTCTCGAGGAGAAATTTCGATCACCTAGCCATTTTCAGGTTTGCCGTCTGCGCGCATGGGCACCTCCCACCCAAGCGCGCGGATGGCGTTTCCAAGATCGGCCCGCAACCGCCAGTGCGCCCGGTCTCCTTACAGTTTGCCGGCTTATCCAATTTCGGCGTGTGACGCGTGACCTGGAACGTCTGTCCGCCACCTGCCGATTTCGGTCAGCCACCACAGAAGGAGACGACGCTTTGATCGAGCACGCACTTATCCTACAATTTCCGTCTAACGAGAGGCGGAATCGTATCATGGCTACAAACGGCGCGGACGACAGGAACCTGCCGCGCCTGGCGCGCATCGACCCGCGCCACTTCGATCTGTTGTTCGGCGGCTGCAAACTTGAGCGCTATGCCGCGGGCCAGCATTTGTTCGTCCAGGAGGACGCTTCCGACCGCATCTACGGCGTGATGAGCGGAACCGTCGAGATTTCGATCTATTCGCCCGGTGGGCAAAAGCTGGTGGCCAATATCGAGCTGTCGCGCAGCCTCGTAGGCGAGATCGGAGCCCTGGATGGGCGCCCGCGCACGGCGACCGCCATCTGCCTAACGGCATGCGAGCTGGTTTCGCTGAGCCGGACACAACTCTTTGATCGCATTGAGAAAAACCCGTCTCTGGCCCGCGCGATGATCGAATTGCTGTGCACGCGGCTGCGCTGGGTCAGCGGCGAGCTGGGCGACCAGGCCTTTTTCGGTATCGAGGCCAGGCTGGCAAAGCGGCTGGTGTTCCTGAGCGGCGTGATGGCAGACGCCGCCGGCTGGATTCCGATTTCGCAGTCGGAGCTCGGCGAATTCCTCGGCGCTACGCGCGAATCCGTCAACAAGACGCTGAACGACTGGCGCAGCCGGCACATGATCGCCATCAAGCGCGGCGGCCTGCGCATCACCAACGCCGCCGCGCTGAACCACATCGCCGAATCGCAGGACGACGACTGAGCAGGCTCGGCGACTTCGCCGTAGCCCGCGCGGCGCCTTCGCCATAGTCCGCTCGGAAGCTTCGCCATTGCTCCGCTGGTTCGTCGCTTTCGAGAAACGACGAACTGCTTTCAGCGCACCCGGTCAGAGCCGCGAGATCAGATAGCGCAGCGCCGACCGGCTCGGCATGAAGAAATAGCCGCCGCCTTTCGTGGTGACGAACTGCGGCACATCCTTGAGCACCGTGACCTTTTCCCAGGATGGGATCGAGAACCGGCCGCCGCCGCCCCGCGCGCCGATCGTCGGATCGGTCTCGCCGACAAGACCCTGGAACGAGTTCGACGAGACCCAGGTTTGCTGGATGAATTCGTACTGACGCTCGATATCGGCATTGAGGCACATGAATAGGAGGCCCTTCTCGATCTTCCCGCCCTTGCCCTTCTTCTCATAGGTGCGGCCGACGCGCAGGATACGGTGGCGCTTGCCGATCCTGATCTGTGTCTCGCGGTCCTCGCCAAGCGAATCGCGCGGGTTGGACCGGCGTATGTGGGAGCCGAGCGGACAGGCATGCCCCTGCGGATCCTCGGCGCCGAGCGCGAAATCATTGTCGACGCCGCGGCCCGGGCGTCCGTTCGGATTGCGCACCAGAGAGCTTCCGTCCTGCCAGCGACCGAGCATCTTTGCCGCCACCCAATGCGGTGTGATGGCGGCGTCGCCAGTCTCGTATGCTGCCTGCGTCGCGGCCTTCCTGCAATAATCGTCGAACAGTTCGACATGTTGCTCGAACTGGCGCAGGACGAGGAAGGTGCCGTTGCGGCCGAAATCGCGCGGCGGAGGCGGCTGCCCCGGTATCTGACGGTTGCGCCGCACCTGCGACAGGATGCCGGTTCGGTCCAGCGCCGCGTCCACCGACGGCGAAGCCGGGTAGAAGCCGTGCTCGTCGCGGTAGCCGAACAGGAACTCGCCCGGTGCCAGCAAATGCATCGGCGCGGCTCCCTTGGCGGCGCGCGACGTACCCCGAACGATCGGTTGCGAGATGCCGTCGACGAAGCCGAAATGCTCGACGGCCCGCTTGCCGTCGCGCCGAACCATCAGCGGCAGTTCGGCGGCCACGGACATCCCCGCGCCTGTCGTCTGTCGCTTCATGGCCGCTATCTCCGCCTTCAAAGCGGCCGGCGTCCCGGCATAGCAGACGATGACGACGTCGGCGGGATTGGCGGGTGACCCCCACTGCCATTTGTCGGGGGCGTCGGGACCGGTGTCGTTGAGGATGCGGCTGCGCTCGGGCGTTCCCATGCCTTGGCGAAAAGCGACAGGAAACGTGTCCAGCGGCTCGTCATCGACGCCGCCCTCGAGCCCCAGCCGGCGCAGTCCGTTGGGGCCGAACGCCACGGTCATGGCGCGGCCGGCAGGCACGCCGTCGCCGAAGCTGGTTTTTTCGGTCACGAAGTCGAGCCACGCCTTGCGCTTCGCTGCCGGCAAACCGTCCGGCACCCCGATCGCAAGCATGTGTGCATGGCCGAGCGCGCCGAACGGACCGAAGAAGATGGACTGGATTTCTCCGGATTCCAGTTCTTCGAGCGGCGCGGACGCCGGTCCAGCCAGGCCGGTTGCGTCCGCCGGCCGTGCTTGCGGGCGCGGCAGCGAACCGAACAGGCTCAGCCAGTCGCGCGCCTCGTTGCCGGTGGCCGACGCGATACCGCGCCTGATCCTGGAGTTGATGCGGATGCGCGTGGTGTTGAGATGCGGATAGGCGCTGTACCAGAACAGCGTCGGCACCTGCTGGCGCCGCGCCCAGCGTTTGAAACGATCGCCGTCGCGCGCGCCGTCCAGGAACAGCCAGCGCGTGCGCGGATAGCCTTCGGTGTTGCTCCACACGCCGGTCAGGCCGGCCGAAGCCTTGGCGATGAAATCCTCCAGATAACTCTCCCAGCTGCCACCGTAATTGGAGAAGAACACCAGCCTGTCGGTGCCAGGCAGCAGCACCCAGCGGGCGAAATGAATGGTGTTAATGGTGGCGAGGAAACCAGGCCTGAACACTTTCTGCGCCGATATCGAGATCAGGTAGAAGGAGAGCCGCAGCGCCAGCCGCCGCAAGATCCCCGGCTTCATCGTCGAGATCGCCGTCAGGTTGTTCTGCGCGCAGTGGTCCTCATTGGCGAGGATCTTTTCCAGCGCGCCGATATCGACCGGCTTGTTCGCCGGCCGGTCCTTGTCTTCGAGCCGCCGCAACGCCAGGAAGCAAAGGCCCACGAACAGAGCCAGAATAGCGAGCAGACCGAGCACCGTCAGCAGAAGCGCGGCGCCGGCGATAGCGATATTGGCGAAGGTGACGCCATGCGGGTTCCCGAACACGAGCACATAAGTCATGCGCCAAAAGGCGAGAACGACGATCGCGACAGTGGCGAACATCGCCGGCGTCAAAAGCGTCGTCGTCAGCGCGCGCGACCAGTGGCCGGGCGGCCTTTCCAGCAGGCTTTCGGCGGGCTCGAACGCCCAGCCGAATTGCCCGAGGCAGCGGACATGCCGGCGCGCTTCGGCCAGCACATCCATCGCGTTGCCGGCGCCCACGCGCGGCTTTTCGACGATCTCGCGCACGCTGTCGGCCAGCCGCGCCTCGGCAAGGATGCGGCGTACGGAATGGCCAGGCGTGCCGGAAAAAACCAGCCCGGCCGCGCTGCCGAAGGAGGGCGATATCTTGATTTGGTTCTTCTTCAGGAAGTCCTCCAGCGAGCCGCCATCCGGCAGGCCGCAGACATCCCTGAAGATCGGCCGCAGCCGATACCCGATCGATTGCGCAATGGCGGCAATGACGTCGTCGGTGCTGCCGTCGCCGGAGATTTCGAACACCAGCGCGCCGGTCTCGACCCCCGTCTTCTTGTCCCTGCCTGTGGGAGCGACGGCCAGGCTGGTGAAATGTATGGTGGCGACCTTGTCGAGTGCGGCGCTGATCTCGCCAATCGCGGGATTGCCTAGGTCGGCGACCTTGTCGCGCACCGCATCGAGCGGCATGGCGCGGGTGATCGGGCAGACAACCGTCACCATCGACTGGTCGGCGGTGCGGCAAAGCGGCGGGCGCTCGAAATCGACCTTGAGGCTTGCCGGATAGGCGCCGACATTGACCATCTTGCCGGCCCTGCCCCGCGCGCGGGCGAGCTTCGGTTTGCCGAACAGCGCGCGGATGCATTCGCCGATCTGGATGCGGGCGATCTCGGCGCCGATGCACAGATGGATGCCGTAACCGAAAACCATGTAGTCGCGATGCGCGCGCGACGTATCGAACTCGTTCGGCCGCTGCACGATCTCCGGATCGAACATTGCTGAAAGCGTCGCCGGCATGACCACCGTTCCGGCCTTGACCAGGCGCTCGCGGCGCGTGCCCTTGCCGATGACCGCGTCACGCCTGGTATAGCGCCACGGCCCGATCCAGATCGGCTTGAAGCGCATGGCTTCCATGATCGCCCGGTCGAGCTTGTCGGTGTCGCCGGCCGCGATGGCCTCATCCACAGCCTGCCGCGCATCGGATCGCGACAGGATCACATCCAGGCAATTGCTGCCGGCAAGCACGTTCGTCGGCACAAAGCCCGCGACCATGCCGAGCATGATGGAATGAATGTCGGGCAACGACAGGCGCCCTTGGTCCATCAGCGCGACGAGACGGGCAAGCGGCCGGTCGTCTTTGCCCGCTCTCTCCCTGACCGCGGCGATCGATCGGTTTATGACCTTGATCAGCCGATCGCCTCCGACCACGGCAAGCTGGCGCGTGGTGGGACTTGCCGTCGGATCGGAAAAGAACAGCGCGCTGAGCGCGATCGACCAGTCGGCGAACTCGGTTTCGTCGTCGATCTCGAGGCCGAAATAGTCGCGGCAGATGCGAACCGGCACGATCTTCATCAATCCGGCGATGGCATCGAAGCCGGGGCTGGCGCGGGTCATGATATCGTGCGAATGGCGCTCGGCGATCGGCCTGACGGCGGCTTCGACCTCCGCCGGCGGGAACGCGCTCAGCACCGCCGATTTCATCTGCCGGTACGCGGCGCCGTCCTGCATGCCGAGAATGAAATTCGAGCCCCGGGCGAGTTCGGCCATTTCCGGCCCGTAAGGCGTTTCGAACTCGTCGCCCCGCTCCAATATGTCGCGAACATCCGCGCCCTTGGTGACGAGCAGGAAATTGCCGAAGCCGAGATTCGGCCAGAAACGGCGCAGCAGCGCCAGTAGCCAGCGCGGATCGCTGAGAAGAAAACCGGCGATGCGGGAAGCAAAGCCGCTCTTGGAACGCAGCCGGTTGATGTCGAACGATGGCATTTCGGCGAGCGGACGCTGGCTCTTCTGAGCAGCGCGGACGGCGGCGAAGTACTTCAAAGTGATCATCGCGTTCAAGCCCCCCGGCTATCCACGTCAATGCGATGCCGGCATTGTCTGGCCTAGGTTTGCATCGGTCCGCCGTATGTGAATTCGTTCACAGTCATTTGTTGTCGGCCCCGGCGATCATGCGGCAGACTTGGCCTGATCGAAATTGCCGATCAGGAAATTGTTCTTGGCTGGGTCCACGAATGGTATCCAGCGTATCCTCTGCTCGGAAAAATCGGGGTGCCTGGTCATGAAAATCGCGAGTTCATGCGCCGCCTCGTCGCGCCGACCGCTTCTCATCAGGGCGCCTATCTTCAGGAATCTTGCGTAGAAGTAACCTGGCGACAGGTTGAGCGAGCGCTCGGCGGTGGCGATCGCGGCCTGCCAGTCCTCGACGAAGCAATAGGCCGCGGCCAGTTCCCCCAGATTATGGAAGCGATAGAGGTCGAACGGGCTCAATCGGTCAGTGTCGAGGAAGAAGGGGATCGCGCTGGTCGCATCGCCAAGCAAAAGGTGTGCGCTGCCCATGGCCGAGCGGGCGAAGGCGAAGCTCGGATTGATGTGGATCGCTTCGGCAAGATGCTCGGCCGCCAATGCCGGCTGGCCGCGCATGATGTCGGCTGCGCCGAGATAGGCATGCGGACGCGCATCGAGGCTATCCATCAGCAGCGCCTTGCGCGCAAGCGTCTCGACTTTCTCCAGATCGTCGCTGTCGCCGAAGCGCAGCCAGGCCCGCCAGAAATACCACCATGCGAGCTCATTGAGCACGGCGCTCGAATTCGGATCTTCCTGGTAGGCCTTGTCGAAGAAGTCGAGCGCGATTTCGGTATCGCGACGTGTCCGCCTGTTCATGTGCCAGCGGCCGCGCCTGACCAATTGCCAGGTCTCGAGACTTTCCCACGGCACCTGGAACGTACGCGCCTGCTCGGCGCGGTCGACCTCCTTGTCGAGTATGGAAACGATCTCGCTGCCGATCTGGTCGCGCAGGCTGAAGATATCGACGAGATCGCGGTCGAAACGTTGCGACCAGACCAGGCGCCCGTTCGAGGTATCGGTGAGCGACGTATTGAGGCGGATCTGCCTGTTGGAGCGCGCCAACGTGCCGCTGACGATGTAGCGGGCACCCAGCGCGTTGCCGATGAGCCTTGTGCCGAGGCTATCGTCGCGAAACTGAAAGCTCGAGCCCTTGGCGATGACCGAAAGCCAGCGCGTGTTGGAAAGACCGTAGATGATGTCCTCGGCGATACCGTCGGCCATGTAGCCGACATCGGGTTCGCTGCCGTTGCCCTGGAACGGCAGCACGGCGATTGCCGGGGGGCCCTTGGCGATCGGCCTGGAATGACTGGGCGTGGCGGGAATGGAAGCAAAGGAAGCCGTCGCGGCAGGGCCGTTGCCGCCGCGACCGGCGATCAGGACCCGCACCGGCAGGGCGATGTTCTTCAGGCTGAACTCGCCGAGATCGGTGAAGACGGCCGCCGTCTTGTCCTTCACGTGATGCCACGTCGTGGCCGAGATGGCGACGCCGTCATGCGGCGCGAATTCCTGAAGCCTGGCCGCGATATTCACGTCGTCGCCGTAGAGACGGCCCTCCCGGACGATGACGTCGCCGGTGTTTATCCCGGCGCGAAAAGGCATGCGCATGTCCTCGGCGACAGCGGCATTCAGCGCCACGATCCGGGCCTGGAAATCGAAGGCTGCCCGCAAGGCTTCGATTGGATTGCCGAATTCGGCCATGATGCTGTCGCCGGCATCGCCGAACGTGCGCCCGCCAAATGCTCCGCAACTGTCGGCGATGATGTCGCGCCTTTCCTCGAAGGCGGCAACAGCCAACTCGTCGTCGATGCCCATAAGCCTCGAGAATCCTACGGCGTCGATTGAAATGATTGTCGCAAGCTGACGGGTATAATTCCGTTCAGCCATGATTGAGCCCCCAGTCCCGCTGCAGTCCAGAACGGGCGACCTGCGCTCAAAGAAACGCGTCGCCGGCTGCCGACGGAAATCCTCGGCAGGCCCGGCGCACTGTTGCCACCCTCTTATGACCAGAATTCTATCAGGGTCTTGCCGAAAGCTCTACCACGAACAGCTAATATGGCGAATTCACCCTCCGGCGCATGGTTAGTCGTTCATTACGTCAGGAGACACATCCAAAGTGCGACCTCACCAGTTGAAATTGTTACATTTTCTCCGCCAGGCAATATTGGCTGGTTCCTGCGGCCGCATCGAGGCATGCGCCGCAAAAGTCGGTTGTTGCGGCGCTGCGGAACCAACCTGCCTGCGCGCGAGTTTCTGACGGCACTGACGCCGACGAGATTTGAGGGCTCTCATGCGCACTGTTGTTTCAGCAACCGGTATCGCTTTCCTGCTTATCAGTGGACAAGCCTTTGCGGCGGACGACCAGCCACTGCCGTCGCAAAATGCCAAGAAGCTCTCGGAGATCGTCGCCAAGGTCGAGCACCGCACAGACTTCCGCTATGTGAAGGAGGTCGAATGGGATAGCGACGGCTACACCATCACTTACTACACGACGGACAAGGCCAAGGTCCAAATCACCTACGATCCCGTGACCGGCGAACCCAAATAGGCCGCGTCCGCCTGCGGCCATTCCGCCAGGCCTACTAGGGGCAAATGGACCCCTGCCCGATCCCGGCATCTGTGCGTTGGAGCATTATCCCGACAAGTGGGAACCGGTTTTCAGAGAAGATCGTCTCCAACAAGAGTTAGATCGGATGGCGATTCAACGAAACGTCATCCTGATCTAGCGCCTGAATGCTCCTGTGCCGCGTTCCAACGCGACGGACCGCCCTTGCATCGTCACAGCTTTGGTGGCTGACTGCCCGCCATGATTGCGGGCACGGGGGTGCATGGCAATGATTGGCTACGTCCTGAAGCGCATCCTGATGGTGCTTGTCGGCTATCTGGTCGCGGTGCTTGTCGGGTTGATCGCCGTGGTGGTGATCTACGCGATATTGAGTTCGCTGCCCAATGCTCCGGGTTACTTCGAGCTTATGGCGTTCACGCCGGTCGCCGCACTGGTGGTGCCGCCGCTCGGCATGTTCATCTACTTTCTTACGATCCTCCTGACGGCTATGCAGACGCTGGTCTTTGCAATGATCGCAGAGTTCTTTTCGCTGCGAAGCTTCTGGCTGCATATGCTGTTCGGCGCCGCTGCCGCGGCAGCCGGTTTCATGCTGATCTGGCCGGACGCCGCCAATGATCCGGAACGCTGGGCGGACATGGGCATCATCGCCGGCGGCGGCCTCGTGGCCGGCCTGATCTATTGGCTGATTGCCGGGCGCAACGCCGGCTTGCGCCGGTCGTTGATCAAAGCAATTCCAGGAAAATTGTGAAGCGGTCCGGCTCGGCGGCTTCGCCGTGGCCTTCCGTCCGAGAGTAAAAAGCGCTCAGCTTGACGGCGTGCGCACCGCTTCGGTCGCGTCGAGCGCCTGTATCAGCTTGGAATCGCGGCCATAGACGTCGTCGAAATACTCGACCTTGCCGGACATGTCCGGCCATGCGGTGAAATAGGCGACATAGACCGGGATGACGCGCGTGACATTCTCGGTCGAATGCCCGTGCTTCAGCTTCTCGGCGATATCGTCGACCGTGGTGCCCAGCACGGCGGCGGCCATGCCGCGCGGATCCTGTAGCCGCACGCAGCCATGGCTGAGCGCGCGCATGTCGCGCTCGAAGAACGACTTCTGCGGCGTGTCGTGCATGTAGATGGCATGCTTGTTGGGGAAGAGGATCTTCAACTCGCCCAGCGCATTGGCCTCGCTCGGCTGCTGACGCACGCTGAACGGAATGTTGGCGCCATAGGCACCCCAATCGACCGCCGCCGACGGAATGCGCTTGCCGCGCGAATCCGTCACCTCATAGCCGGCGCGGTCGAGATAGCCCGGATCGCCGCGCAGTCTTGGCAGCATCTCGTTGACGATGATCGACTGCGGCACGCCCCAATAAGGATGGAAGTCGACCTGCTTGATCTGGTTGTAGAAGAAGGCGGTCTGGTTGGTGACCCGGCCGATGACCGCGCGGGTCTTCAGCTTCTCCTCGCCATTGTCGATATAGCTGGCGGTGAAGGCGGGTTGGTTGATGAAGACGCGCGGGCTGCCGAGATCAGACGGCATCCAGCGCAGTTCCTCGAGCGCGACCTTGACCTTCTCGACCTTGTCCGCCTTTGAGGCGCCGGCCAATGAAGCCACCGTGCGCGGGCCGATGACGCCGTCGCCCTTCATGCCGGCGCGCTGCTGCACCGCCTTGATCACCGGCACCAGCTCGGGATCGTAGAGCTCGCTCTTGCCGAGCCTCGCGAGCACTTCGCCATAGCTGCCACCCATCTCGTCATCGAGATTACGGGAAATAAGCGTCAGCAACTTTGGCAATTCCGGGCTGCTTTCGCCGGGCTTGAGCAGGAGCTTGGGATCGACGACGATCTCGTTTTCCTCGCTCGCCTCGAGCGCTTCCAGCTCGACGCGCAGCGCCTGGTATTCGGCATTCTGCGGGTGGCGCGATTCGAGATAGGTGCGGACCTCTTGGGTATGCGCCAGCGTCTTCAGCACGCCTTCAAGATCGAGCGGCTTGGCCGGGAAATCGTAATAGCCGGTCATCCGGTTGGGATCGACGCGACCGCTCTGGGCATCATGGGCATAGCGCAGCACGCGCGCCGACAGCGCCATCTCGAAGCGGACCAGTTCCTTGGTCCGCTCTTCCGGTGTGGCGGCGGAATTGGCGGCTGCCGGGACATCGACGGAGTAGTCGGCCGGCGTCAGGCCATAACTCGCCGCCTCCCCCAGGACGCGCACTGCATCCTGCGCCCGGCTGTTGGGGGTATTGTCGCTCACCCAGATGAAATCCGGATTGGCCGAATAATAGGCGATCAGCGCCTTGGCGATATCCGGCTCGGCAAACAACTCGTAGTCGCTCAAGCCTGCGACGGCATCACGGAAGCTATTGCTCGTCACCGACGGGACAAAGGCGGCGTCCTGAGCGGTCGCGGCCTGCGGTGCCGGCAGCAGCGATTTGAAATCGACCCGCACAAGCTTGTCGGCCCTGTAGGTGTTATAGGTCGGGCTACTGATCCTGACGCCGCCACCATCCTCTCCGGCCGGCCGCACCTTGCGCGGCTTTGGCGGCGGCGGAAACTCGCCTTGCGGGCTGTGCCGGATGCCGCCGCCGAACAGCATGTCGAACAGCCCTTGCGCGCTTGCCGACTGCTGCCCGAGGGCAAGAGTCGCCGCGACCGCGATCGGCAGGACGGCTTTTTTGTTTCCGAGGATTTTCATGCTTCACCCGCACCGGTTGAAACCGGTTCCCGTTCCACGCCGCTGGACGGTCCCGCCCTCCGCAAGGCGGATGTATGACGTGACTATACCGATTCATACTGATTTCGTTAAGCTTCCATAAATTTTCGGAGCCGTGTTGCAGAACGGTTTCACATCCTTGTGAGACCTAAAACGAGCTGGCCGTTCCAAGTGTTCCGACACCCGGGACAATCAGGCGTGGCGTTGCTGATAGGCGAAAAAGTCACATAGGTACGCGAGCAGCGTTTCGAGTGGACTGTCGTCAAGCAGGAATCACCGGCGGATTCGACGGCCGCCCTGTGCGGGACGGCCAAGGCGTGACAAAGCGCGGTCTTTGTGATCGAAATTCCGGCGGCCTCGAGCCACGGCCTGGAGGATGTGCAGTGAAGAAGGGATATCGCCAGCTTCTCGACGAGGCGAATGCCGAGATCGAGGTCGTGTCGCCTGAGGAGGCAGCGGGGCTGCTGGAGGATGAGGACACGATCTTCGTCGATCTGCGCGACCCGCGCGAGGTCGAACGTGACGGCAAGATCCCCGGCGCCAAGCATGTGACGCGCGGCATGCTGGAATTCTGGATCGATCCCGAAAGCCCGTATCACAAGCCGTTCTTCGCCAGCGGCAAGACCTTCGTCTTCTTCTGCGCCGGAGGCTGGCGCTCGGCGCTTGCCACGAAGACGGCCCAGGACATGGGCCTGACGCCGGTCAAGCATATCCTCGGCGGCTATAGCGCCTGGAAAGCAGCGGGCCTGCCCGTAGAGCCGGGGCAGAAAAAGAAGGCGGACTGATAGGCGATTAGTGCAGGGCCGTTTCCCGCTGCCCAGTCACAAAGCCGACCGCGCGCGCGACGACGTCCCTGTCGGTGAGGATACGCCGGTGGCCAAGCCCCTCGGCCCAATGCAGGTGGACATGCTCGCCGGCGCCCGCATAACGCTTCGCATGATCGGCATGGACTTCGCGATCGTCCGGCGCGTGGATGATCAGCGTCGGCACCGACGCCTCCGCAAGCTGGCGGTCGCCGGTGAATTCGCTGAGCGGCCGCCCGGACAGATGCTTCACCCGGTCCGCCATGGCGACGCGCGAGCGCGGCCCGACATTCATCATATCGCTGAAGTCGTCGAAGATTGCAGGCAGCGAGCTCGGCGCCGCAATCAGCACCAGCTTTTGCGCCGCAAGCGGCGGCATGCCCTTGACCGATGCGGCAACGGCATTGGCGGCAATCGCGCCGCCGAAGGAATGGCCGACGACGGCGGCAAAGGGGCCGAACCATTCGCCGGCGACCCGCGCCGCGTCCACGGCAGTCACCATGTTGAGATGGCGGCCGAGCGAATGGCCATGCCCAGGCAGGTCGAGCGAAACAACCTTGTAGCCGGCGCCGCGAAATCCTTCGATAAGGGCGCGCATATATTCGGTACGCGAGCGCCAACCATGAATGACGAGCACCGTGCCGCGCGACTCCCTGCCCGGCTCCGGCCGGAATTCATGCACTGCGACGCAATCGGTCCTGGTTTTCAGCCTGTGATGGCGCGCCTCGGCCATGAAGGCTGAGGCCCGCTCGACGGCCCGGCGTTCGCCGTCGCTCAAGGTCTTGACGTTTGGTGTGCGGCAAAACAATTCGAAGGCGGCACGGCCGCTAAGACGCGGCGCAACATGCTCGGCCGCGCCGAAAACGCCCCGGATGACCTTCATTCCAAATGATGCCATATTGGCAGTCCATCCATTCGTTCAAGCATGAACATAATAGTTCAAAGATGAACATTAAGCAAGAGCTACCCTGGGACAACCCTCGCTTTCGCAACTGGGTTGCGGTGGCGCGCGCCTGCCATGTGCTGGAGCGCACGCTGGCGGTTAAGCTCGGCCCGCTCGACCTTAAGCCGGCGCAGCTCGACGTGCTGATGAACCTCTACCGCCACCCCGGCATGTCGCAGCACGACCTTGCCCGCAAGCTGCTCGTCGGCCGCTCCAACATCACCATGCTGTTGCCGCAGCTCGAGGCCCGCGGGTTGCTGCGTCGCGAAGGCGACGAGAAGGACAAGCGGGTGCTGCGGCTGAACCTCACCGAGGCGGGCGAGGCTCTGCTGATGAAGGCCCTGAAGGTTCATATGGCGCTGATCGAGAAGGCGATGAGCCAGTCGACGCCGGAGCAGTGCGACATGATCGGCGAGCAGATGCGCAAGATCGCCGACGTGCTGAAGGAAGCCTGAGCGCGGCTTCCAATCACCACATCGTCTTCTTCGCTCTTTCCGGCCATTCCTCGTCGTACTTCTGGCCGTCGATGTTCTTACGGCTGGTGATCTCGAGAATCTGGCCGGGTGTCGGCAGCGACTTCGGGTCGATATGCCTGGCCGGGTTCCATAGTTCCGAGCGGACGATAGCGCGGGCGCATTGGAAATAGACCGTATCGACATCGATGACAGTGACCGAGCGGGCCGGCTTGCCGTCGACCGTGAAGGACGCGCAAAGCCCGGCATCGGTCGTGATGTGAGCGCGGCCGTTGACGCGCAGCGTGGTGCCCGAGCCCGGCACCAGAAAGAGCAGCCCGACGCGCGGATCGCGAATGATGTTCTTCAGCGAATCGGCGCGATTGTTGCCGCGCCTGTCGGGCATCATCAGAGTCTTGTCGTCGACAATGCGCACGAAGCCGGCGAGATCGCCGCGCGGGGAGCAGTCGAGGCCCTCGGGCCCGCTCGTCGCCAGCGCCACGAAGGGCGAGGCCTCGATGAAGGCGGCATATTCGGGAATCACATGGTCGAGTTCCTTGACGACAGAAGCCTCGCCCGGCAGCCCGTAGAGGGCCTCGAGCTGCTCGACGGATGTGATGCGCGACATCTTTTTCGCCTCCTGACCTTTTGCCGGCGCTACTCCATGTCCATGACGCCTTGACGACGGCGGCTGCCGACATTGGATTGCCACGCGCCGGCTAGCGATCCCGGCTCAGCCCCTTCTCGGCCAGCTCGGCGAGATAGGCGTTCCAGCGCTCGTCCTTTTCGTGGCCGAGCGTATGCAGATAATTCCAGGTGAAGATGCCGGTGTCGTGGAAATCGTCGAAGGTGATGCGCACCGCATAATTGCCGACCGGCTCGATCTTGAGGATCGTGACATTGCGCTTGCCCGGAACTGTCACCCGCTGCTCCGGCGAATGGCCCTGTACTTCCGCCGATGGCGAAGCCACGCGCAAAAACTCCGCCGGCAATTCGAACGGTTGATGGCCCGGGAAGGTCACCGTCAGCAGCTTGCGGTCCTTCGAGACCCTGAGTTCCTTTGGCGCGGTCATGACTGTCCTGTCTAGAGCCGGATTATTTCAGGTCTGTTCGACCTGAAATCTGAATCCGTCTCTAAGTCAAAGAGATAGAGCATGATGTCGTCCGAAAAACCGCTTCACACTTTTCGGCATCATGCTCTGGGTTGCGCCCTTCCCTACGCCGCTTCGCGCGATCCGGAAAGACCGGTGCCCAATGCATGTCGCCCAGAAGTGGGCAGCGGTTCTGGGACAAACGACATGCATCCGACAAAGGCTTTCAGCCAGCCGACACGCGATGTCGGCCGGGGAATGTTACCAAAGATCAAGACCGTCTATCTTGAATGCGGCATTGGATCGTATCACATAGCTGTATATAACGGTGCCGCTCAGGCCATGGGAAACGTTTGCAAATGGACATGATCGACCCCTTCGGTCGCACCATCAGCTATCTGCGCGTGTCGGTCACCGACCGCTGCGATTTTCGCTGTACCTATTGCATGGCCGAGGACATGACCTTCTTGCCCAAGAAGGATCTGTTGTCGCTCGAGGAGCTTGACCGGCTCTGCACCGTTTTCATCGAAAAGGGCGTTAGGAAGCTCAGGCTGACCGGCGGCGAGCCGCTGGTTCGCAAGAACATCATGCATCTGGTGCGCCAGCTGTCGCGGCATCTGGAGAGCGGCGCCCTGGAAGAGCTGACGCTGACCACCAACGGCTCGCAGCTGTCGCGCTTCGCCGCTGAGCTCGCCGATTGCGGCGTCAAGCGCATCAACGTCTCGCTCGACACGCTCGATGCCGAGAAATTCCACCAGATCACCCGCTGGGGCAATCTCGGCAAGGTGATGGAGGGCATCGATGCCGCACAGAAGGCCGGGTTGAAGATCAAGCTCAATGCGGTTGCGCTGCGCGACTTCAACGACGCCGAAATCCCCGAGCTGATGCGCTGGGCGCATGGCCGCGGCATGGATCTCACTCTCATCGAGACGATGCCGATGGGCGAGATCGAGGCCGACCGCACCGACCAGTATCTGCCGCTGTCGCTGCTGCGCGCCTCGCTGGAGCGCCAGTTCACGCTCTCCGATATTCCTTACAAGACCGGCGGCCCGGCCCGCTATGTCCATGTCACGGAGACCGGCGGCCGTCTCGGCTTCATCACGCCGATGACGCATAATTTCTGCGAAAGCTGCAACCGCGTGCGGCTGACCTGCACCGGCACGCTCTACATGTGCCTTGGCCAGGAGGACGCCGCCGACCTCCGGGCGCCGTTGCGCGCCACCGAAGGCAACGAGTTGCTCGGCGAGGCGATCGACGAAGCCATCGGCCGCAAGCCCAAGGGCCATGATTTCGTCATCGACCGCCGCACCAGCCGCCCATCGGTATCTCGGCATATGAGCGTCACCGGCGGCTGATTTTTTCTGCGATTTGGTGCAGGATCACCTTCGGTCATCGACCAAAGGGGGGATCATGAAACGTCCGCAGCGCATCGGTTGGTCGTCGGTAGCGGCGATCTTGTCCCTGTCGACAATCGTGCCGGCGACCGCGATGGCCAAGCCCTTCACCTATGTGAATGCGCGGTTCGGCCAGTCCTGCACTTTTCCCGACGACATCTTCAACAAGCCGATGCCCGAGCCGGAAAATGGCGACGGACAGCAATGGGTTAGCGCCGACGGCGCCAGCCTGACCTGTTCCGGCATCTACAACATCGACAGCGACACGCCGCAAGCTTTCGTCGTCCAGGAGAAAGCCAACACCGAACCGGGTTACAAGATCACCTACAGCAAGACCGGCAAGAATTGGGCGGTGCTCTCCGGCACCAAGGACGGCAACATTTTTTACGACGGCGCCTGTTCGGAAAGGACGACGTCATTCGCACCGTCTGGATCGAATACCCTGCCGCGCTCAAGGCAAAATACGACCCTTTGGCCGGCTCCATCGCCAAGACCCTGCGCGGCCCTTGAGGTCAGCCTGAGCCCACACTGAAAATAAAGCGCTGGCGTCGCCTTCCGGCCGATTTACCGCCGGCCTTTTCCAGCCTAGCCTTCGCGCGCGATTATCGCTCTAGGGGGAGTGCACATGCGCACATTCATGCTTTCACTGGCAATGCTTGGGGTTGCTTCCGTATCGGCCGCGGCTCAGTCGATCGGCGGCACCTACACCGTCGCCGGCACCAATTTCGACGGCTCGAAATATGACGGCGAGGCAACCATCACGCTGACCAGCGACACGACCTGCACCATCCACTGGGAAACCGGCGGCTCGACCTCGGACGGCATCTGCATGCGTAACGACAATGCATTTTCCGCCGGCTACGCGATGGGCAAGGAGATCGGTCTCGTCGTCTACAAGATCGAGAAGGACGGCTCCCTGCACGGGCTGTGGACCATCGCCGGCCAGAACGGTAACGGCACCGAGGTGCTGACGCCGAAGTAAGCCTTCCAAAGCTCGGCAAATCGATCTCATGGGCCACGCAGAAATTCGTGGCCCATTTCTTTGCCGTTGCTGTTTTCCGGCTGCCTGCTAGACGGCTGAATTAAAATAGTCCGGAAACGCCCTTGCCTCTCTCGCCAAATCTGCGCGGCGCGCTGTTCATGATCGTGGCCATGGTCGGCTTCACCTTGAACGACGCGATCGCCAAATTCTCGTCGGAATCGATGAACATGGCGCAGGTCATGCTGGTGCGGGGCGCCTTCGCGTCCTTGTTCGTCGGCCTGCTCGCCTGGCGGCGCGGCGCGCTTGCCAATCCGGCGGCCATGCTGCAGCCGATGGTGGCGACGCGCGTCGCGGGCGAAGCCGGCGCCACGGTATCGTTTCTGATCGCGCTTGCGCATTTGCCGATCGCCAACGTATCGGCCGTGCTGCAGGCGCTGCCGCTGGCGGTGACCATGGGCGCGGCGCTGTTCTTCGGCGAAGGCGTCGGCTGGCGGCGCTGGCTTGCCATTGCCATCGGCTTCACCGGCGTGCTGATCATCGTGCGGCCGGGCTTCGAGGGCTTCAGCGTCTACTCGTTGCTGGCATTGACCAGCGTCGCCTGCTGCGCGGTGCGCGATCTCGCCACCAAGCGGATCCCCGACGCGATCCCGACCATGCTGGTGTCGACGGCGACCGCGCTTGCCATGACGGTGCTGGGCGCGCTGCTTTTGTCGCCGATGGGCGGCTGGACGCCGATGAGCGGCCGGGCGACCACGCTTCTGGCGCTGGCGGCGGTACTGGTGCTCATCGGCTATCAGTTCATCATCATGGCGATGCGCTCGGGCGACATCTCCTTCATCGCCCCGTTCCGCTACACCGCGCTATTGTGGTCGATCCTGCTCGGCCTCGTCATTTTCGGCGATATCCCCGATGCGCCGATGACCGTCGGCGCCGCCATCATCATCGGCTCGGGCCTCTATGCGCTCTACCGCGAGCGCGTCGTCGGCCGGCAGCAACCTGCCGCCGAAAGCGCTGGACCCGACATGGCACCGGACGGCATATAGGCGCAATGGACCGAAGTGTTGCGGGGATCATTCTGGCCGGAGGCCAGTCGCGCCGGATGGGCGGCGGCGACAAGCCGCTCCTTTCATTGGGCAAAGCCAGGCTGATCGACCATGTCGCCACGCGACTGAGGCCGCAGGTCGCCACACTGGGGCTCAACGCGAACGGCGATCCGGCGCGATTTGCCGGCATGGGTCTGCCGGTCATCCAAGATACGGTGCCGGGCCATGCCGGCCCGCTCGCAGGCATTCTCACCGGCCTCGAATGGGCGGCAAAGCAAACAAGCTGCCGGTGGCTGGTGAGCGCCGCCGGTGACACGCCGTTCTTTCCCGACAACCTCGTCGAGCGCCTGGTGGTGGCAGCGCTCGATCGGCCCGGCACGATCGCCGTCGCCAGCTCCGACGGCAGATGGCACCCGACCTTCGCGCTCTGGCCGCTCGGCCTGCGCGACGCCCTGCGCCATTTCCTGGTCGACGAGAACAACCGACGGGTTTCCGCGTTTATGGAGCGGCACGGCCATGTCGAGGTTGAGTTCCCCATGATCGAGGCTCGCGGCCAAAAGATCGATCCGTTCTTCAACATCAACACGCCGGACGACCTTGCGGCGGCGGAGCGTCTATTGCAAAGCCTCGGGCCATGAGACGCGTATTCGGCATCACCGGCTGGAAGAACTCCGGCAAGACGACCCTGACGGAAAAGCTGGTCACAGAGCTGGTGGCGCGCGGCTGGACGGTGTCGACGGTGAAGCACGCGCACCATGACTTCGACATCGACAAGCCGGGCGCCGACTCCTTCCGCCACCGCCAGGCGGGCGCGACGGAAGTCGCCATCGTCTCCGGCCGGCGCTGGGCACTGATGCACGAATTGCGCGAGGAGAACGAGCCGACGCTGGACGACATTCTGGCGCGGCTGTCGCCCTCGGACATCGTGCTGGTCGAAGGCTACAAGCGCGAAGCGCATAAGAAGATCGAGGCAAGGCGGCTTGAAGCCAAGGATCGGACGCCGCTTTCGGCCAACGATCCCAACATTGTCGCGGTCGCCGCCGACTTCACGGTCGAAGGCGAAGACCTGCCGGTTTTCGACCTCGACGACACGAAATCGATAGCCGACTTCATCGAGCGCAGCACAGGTCTCGTGGCTCAGACCAAGTAACGCAGCGGCACATCCTGATTGTCGTTTGCCGTTGATTTGCAGTTGCTTTTTTCTCGCAAAGAGTGGGAGTATCCGCCTCAGCGGGCGGTCAAGAAAGCACCGCCCACAAGAGCCGCACGGGACAGCGGCCATGACAATATGAGAGGATTATCATGCGTATTGCACTGCGTATCGCGCTCGCCGCTTCGGCCGCGCTGCTGACACTCGGCGTCGCCCAGGCTCAGGAAAAGACCCTGAGGATCGGCACCGAAGGCGCATACCCGCCCTTCAACAACCTGACCTCGGACGGCCAGCTGGTCGGCTTCGACATCGATATCGCCAAGGCGCTCTGCGACGAGATGAAGGTGAAGTGCACCTTCGTCGCGCAGGATTGGGACGGCATCATCCCCGCGCTCCAGGCCGGCAAGTTCGACGCCATCGTCGCCTCGATGTCGATCACGCCCGAGCGCCAGGAAAAGGTCGACTTCACCCACAAATACTACAACACCCCCTCGGCCATCGCCGTGCCGAAGGATTCACCACTCAAAGGCGTGGCCAAGGAAGACCTCGCCGGCAAGACCATCGGCGTCGCCACCACCACCACGCACTACAACTATGCTTCGAAGACCTACACGGACAGCACCATCAAGGGCTATCCGAGCAGCCCCGAGGAGCAGGCAGACCTCGCCAATGGCCGTCTCGACGCCATCGAGGACGACATCGTCGTGCTGCAGCAGTGGCTGGATTCGCCGGACGGCGCCTGCTGCAAGATCCTCGGCCAGCCCTCGCCGCAGCCGGTCGAAATCTTCGGACCGGGCGCCGGCATCGCCGTGCGCAAGGGCGAGACCGATCTGGTCAACAAGCTGAATGAAGCGATCGACACCATCCGAAAGAACGGAAAGTACAAGGAAATCAACGACAAATACTTCAAGTTCGACGTCTATGGCGCCGAGTCCTGATCGATAAGCCAAGGGCGGTGAGGCATCCCTCGCCGCCCTTAAATCCTTCCGGGATCGCCACGGAGACACGACCCGTCAATGCCGGCCCAAAGCATTTGGACACTTCTCAGCTGGGGACCGGAGGGCTGGAGTGACGACATTGCCTCTGGCGTTCTGGTCACCATCGCGCTGGCGCTCGCCACACTGCCGATCGGCCTAGTGATCGGCTTTTTCGTCGCCTTTGCCAAGCAGCATGAAGAGCCGTCGCTCCGCCTTGCCGGCAACATCTACACCACGGTCTTTCGCGGCCTGCCGGAACTGGTGACGCTGTTCCTGTTCTTCTTCGGCATGCCGCTTCTGCTGCAATATCTCGTCCGGCTGTTCAATCCGGACGCAACTATCGACGTCAACAGCTTCGTCGCCGGCATGATCGTGCTGGCGCTGATCTTCTCCTCTTACGCCAGCGAGGTGTTCCTCTCCGCGTTCCGCGCCATTCCGAAAGGCCAATATGAGGGTGGCTACGCCATTGGCCTGTCGAAATGGCAGACAATGCGGCTGGTGATCCTGCCGCAGCTGATACGCATCGCTTTTCCGGGTCTCGAAAATTGTTGGCTGAGCCTGCTCAAGGACACCTCGCTGGTTTCGGTCGTCAATCTCGCGGAGACCCTGCGCCAGTCCGGCGTGGCGGCCCGCGTCACCAAGCATTCCTTCCTCTTTTACAGCGTCGCGGCGCTGATCTTCCTGGCGCTGGCCGTCCTGTCGTCGATCGCCACGAGCTATATCCTGCGCTATCTCGGACGGAGGGAAGCGCGATGAGCGTCAGCCAGGCTATCGCCATCGACAAGCCGCCGCCGCCAGCGCGCGGCTGGCAGCGGGTCCGCTTCCTCGGCTACGCGCTGGTCGGCATCTGGGTGCTGTTCGGCGCCGGCATCGTCGCCTATCTGGTCTATGCCTGGAACGCCGAATTCTTCGCCAGATATGCTCCCGCCTATCTTCAGGGCCTGGGGACCACCCTATCGCTGGTGAGCATTTCGATGGTCGTTGGCGCGCTCCTGTCGCTGCCGGTCGCCTATGGCCGCATGTCGAAGAACCCGATCTTGTCCGCGCTTGCCTATTGCTACGTCTATTTCTTCCGCGGCACGCCGCTGCTCGTGCAGACCTACCTGGTCTATTACGGCATCGGCTCGTTCCGGCCTGAGCTTGAGACGGTCGGGCTGTGGTGGTTCTTTCGCGAGGCCTTCTATTGCGGCGTCTTTGCCTTCTCGCTCAACACCGCCGCCTATCAGGCCGAAATCCTGCGCGGCGCCATCGAAAGCGTGACGCGCGGCCAATGGGAAGGTGCGGCCTCGCTCGGACTGCACAAATTGCAGACGCTGCGCAAGGTGATCATGCCCCAGGCGATCATTGTCGCGCTCAGGCCCTACGGCAACGAGCTCATCCTGATGATCAAGGCTTCCGCGATCGTCGCCATCATTACCGTCTACGACCTGATGGGCAACGCCAAGCTCGCTTATGCGAAATCCTTCGACATCCAGGCCTATATCTGGGTGGCGATCGTCTATCTGGTGATGGTCGAGATCCTGCGCCACGGCGTCGAATGGATCGAGCGCCGCATCACTATCCATCTGCACCGCTAGATTAAGCCGCCCGTGCCTGTGCCAGTCGATGCGACCAGCCGTGCCTTGACGAATTTTTCGCATGGCCTAGACCTTCCGCCACTGGAAACTGTGTTTTGTTGGAAGGCAGGTCTATGGCATCGGTTGCATTTCTCGGTCTTGGCGTCATGGGCTATCCGATGGCCGGGCACCTCAGGAACAAAGGCGGCCATGACGTCACCGTCTACAACCGCACCAAGGCAAGGGCCGAGCAGTGGGTGGCCCAGCATGGCGGCAAACTGGCGCTGACGCCGGCCGATGCGGCGGCGGGCAAGGACTTCGTCTTCTCCTGCGTCGGCAATGACGATGATCTGCGCTCGGTCACCACAGGTGCGAACGGCGCCTTCGCCGCCATGAAGAAGGGCGCCGTCTTCATCGACAACACCACCGCGTCGGCCGAGGTCGCGCGCGAGCTTGACGACGCCGCGCGCAAGGCGGGCTTCTCCTTCCTCGACGCGCCGGTGTCAGGCGGCCAGGCCGGCGCCGAGAACGGCGTGCTGACCGTCATGGTCGGCGGCGATGAGGCCGCCTTCGACAAGGCCAGGCCCGTCATCGACGCCTACGCCCGCATGGTCGGCCTGATGGGATCGGCTGGCGCAGGCCAGTTGACCAAGATGATCAACCAGATCGCCATCGCCGGCCTCGTCCAGGGCCTGGCCGAAGGCATCCATTTCGGCAAGAAGGCCGGCCTCGACATCGAGAAGGTCATCGAGGTGATCTCCAAGGGTGCTGCCGGCTCCTGGCAGATGGAAAACCGCCACAAGACAATGAATGCCGGCAAATACGATTTCGGCTTCGCCGTCGATTGGATGCGCAAGGATCTCGGCATCTGCCTGGCGGAGGCCAATCGCAACGGCGCCAAGCTGCCGGTGACCGCCCTGGTCGACCAGTTCTACAAGGATGTGCAGGACATGGGCGGCAAGCGCTGGGACACGTCCTCGTTGCTGGCGCGCCTGGAAAGATAGGTGACGATGCCCCTGCCCGATCCGAGCTGGAGCGCCGATGACATCGTCGCTCATTTGCGTTCGGTCGGCACTGAGGACAATCGGGCGGGCATGGCGCGCTTCGGCATCAACACCGCCAGCGCGCTCGGCGTCGGGAATTCACAATTGCGGCTGCTGGCGCGCAAGCTGAAGAGGAACCACGAGCGGTCGCTGCAGCTCTGGAACAGCGGCATCCGCGAAGCGCGGCTGATGGCCGCCTTCACCGGCGAGCCGAAGAAGGTCGATATCGATCAATGCCGGCGCTGGGCCGCGGATTTCGACAGCTGGGAGATCGTCGACACCGTTGCGGACCTGTTTGCCGAAACACCGTTCTGGCGCGAATTGATCGACGAGTTCGCTGGAGACGAACGCGAATTCGTTCGCCGCACCGCCTTTGCCATGTTGGCCTGGAGCGCGGTGCATCTCAAGAAAGAACCGGACGCGACCTTCCTCGCCTATCTGCCGCTGATCGAGAAGCATGCCGGCGATCCGCGCAATTTCGTCCGCAAGGCAGTCAATTGGGCGCTGCGGCAAATCGGCAAACGGTCGATGAGCCTGCACGCCCCTGCCCTTGCGCTGGCGGAAAGATTAGCGGCATCGCCGGACAAGACGGCGCGCTGGATCGGCAAGGATGCAGTGAAGGAACTGACGGATGCCAGACAGCTCGAAAGGCTCGCAGCCGCAAAAGCATGACCTTGCCGGGATTCGGTTCGTCGGGGTGACGCCAGAGACACTTGCCGACTTCGAAAACCTGTTCGAGCAGCCCGGCGCACCGAAATATTGCTGGTGCATGGCCTGGCGCCATTCCACCCGCGAACACATTCAGAACGATGAGAAGAAGCGCATGATGATGGCGCTCATCGACAAAGGCACCCCGGTCGGCATCATCGCTGAGATGGACGGCAGGCCGGTCGGCTGGTGCTCGGTCGCGCCACGCGAGACCTACCGGAAACTTTCAAAGCAGCAGGACGACACCGAAACCGGCATCTGGTCGATCGTCTGCTTCTATGTGCCCAGGGCCCTGCGTGGCGGCGGGCTGGCCTCCGCTTTGCTTGACGCTGCGATCGACCATGCCTTCAGCAAAGGCGCGCATACAATCGAGGCCTATCCCGTCGACGAGGCCGCCCCGAGCTATCGCTTCATGGGTTTTCGCGACATGTTTACTACGAGGGGCTTCCATGAGACCGGCACCGCCGGTACGCGACGGCATGTGATGCGGCTGGGTCGGTGAGCCCGGACCGGTCACGACGCTTTTACTCGATTCAGCAAATGGACTGGCGGAGGATGGAGCGATCATGAGCAAGCGTTTCAAGTCATGCGCTGCGCTGGCGGCTGCGCTCCTCCTCGCAGCCACTGGAGCCGATGCCGCGGCCGATGTCGCGCATATTGTCTGGAAGGATCTGCGCCCCGCGACGCAAGCGATAGCCGAAGACGCGAACCTGCCGATGATCGCGGCAAAACTGCCTGACCATGGCGAGACCTTGTCGCTCAATCTGCAGGACAAGACGATACAATTAGCCGGATATGCATTGCCGGTCGATCGTGACGGCGACCTCGTCTACCAGTTCTTGCTGGTGCCGTGGACGGGCGCCTGCAGCCACATGCCGACGCCGCCGCCCAATCAGATCGTGCTGGTGACGCCGGCGCATCCCTACAAGATGAAAGAGGCCTACGAGCCGGTCGCAGTCACCGGCGTGCTGAAGCCCGGCATGGAGAAAAGCCAGTTGTTCATCCTCGACGGCGTCTCGATGGTCCAGTCGGGCTACACGGTGCGAAAGGCCGAGGTGGCGAGCGTCGACAGCGTGCCGGACACGGTCACCCTGCCGGTCAACTCGCCGTGGAATTTTCTGAACAAAAAGAAGAATTAGGGCCGATCGGCGCAACCAGCGTCACGCCGCGTTCGCGCCCGATTCCTTGTCCAGCACCATGTAATCGAGCGGAATTTCCGTCGTGTACTTGATCTGCTCCATGGCGAAGGACGACGAGACGTCACGGATCTCGATCTTGGCAATCAGCCGCTTGTAGAAGGCATCGTAAGCGGCGATGTCGGGCACCACCACGCGCAGCAGGTAATCGACGTCGCCGCTCATGCGGTAGAACTCGACCACTTCCGGGAATTCCTGGATGACCTCGGAGAAGCGCCGCAGCCATTCATGGCTGTGCGAATTGGTGCGGATCGACACGAAGACGGTAACGCGCACATTGACCTTCTCATGATCGAGAATGGCGACGCGACGCTTGATGACGCCTTCCTCCTCGAGCTTCTGGATGCGCCGCCAGCATGGCGTCGTCGACAAGCCGACTTTCTTGGCGACATCGGCGACCGCGAGCGTCGCGTCCTCCTGCAAGAGGCGGAGAATTTTTCTATCGAGGCGATCCATGGGAGGCTCCAGGGGAATAGTTTGGCTATAATCCCTTTTACCGGAGCCTTTCACAAGAAAGAAATTCTGCCGATGGCGGTAAATGCGAGCGATTTCTTGCAGAATGCCTAATCAATGCGATAGCGGATTTCCGCCCTCAGGAAGGGCAGCAAATCCATTTCAAACCAGGGATTCTTCTTCAGCCAGCCGGTGTTCCGCCACGACGGATGCGGCAGCGGCAGCACTTTCGGCAGCGACGGTCGATCCCATATGGCGCGCCAGTTCCTGACCGTCTCGGTCAGTGACGGCAGCCGCGTCGTGCCCATATGCCATGCCTGCGCATAACTGCCGATGGTCAGCACAAGGTCGATCTGCGGCATCAGCGCCATCAGCTCCGGGCGCCAGACCGGCGCGCATTCGCGACGCGGCGGCAGGTCGCTGCCCTTGGCGTCCTGTCCAGGAAAACAAAAGCCCATCGGCACGATAGCGAATTTTTCAGCGTCGTAGAACTCATCGCTGCTGACACCGAGCCAGTTTCGCAGCCGGTCTCCCGAGGCGTCGGTGAAGGGCATGCCCGACGCATGCACTTTTGTCCCCGGCGCCTGGCCGGCAAGCAGGACCCGCGCTGTGGAGGACGGCTGCAGCACCGGCCGCGGCGCATGCGGCAAAGGCCGGCCAAGCGGCTGGTCGACGCAGATGCGGCAGGCCCGCACCCTTTCGGTGAGGCGCTGCAGCGCTTGTCTCGTATCGGGCGGATTATCCAATTTCTGTCGCTCAGGCCGTCGCGCTCGGCCGGCTTGCAAGTGCCGCATACCAGCGCAGTACGTTCGTGCACTCTTCCGGCACCTTGATTCGCGCTGGTTTCATGAAGTCGATGGCGATCATGCCGGTGATGTCGGCGACCGAATAGACATCGCCGGCGGCGAATTCGCGATCCGCCAGTTCGTCGTCGAGCAGGTGCAGGAATTCGATCACCTTCGGTTTGTTGGCCTCGCCCCATTCCGGAACTTGCGGCACTTCCCATTCCTTCATCGCCGGATGGATGTGCCGGAAAGCGGCGGCGACGCTGCTCATCAGGTTCAATTCCAAGCGTCTTTGCCACATCTCGACTTTTGCCTTGCCGAGCGCACCCGTGCCGAACAAAGCGGGCGTGGGGTGCAATTCCTCGAAATAGCGGCAAATGGCGATCGATTCGGTGATGATGGTGCCGTCGTCGAGCTCGAGCACCGGCAGGCGCCGCAGCGGATTGCGCTCAGCCACCTGCTCGCCGCGATGCTCCAGCGCGCCCATGTCGACGGGCACCAGCGGCACCGTCAGCCCCTTCTCGGCAAGGAAAACACGCACGCGCCGGGGATTGGGCGCGCGGCCGCCGTCAAACAGCTTCATTCCATCCTCCAGCTTCTCCACCGGATCATAGGTGCGGGTCCGCCCATCACCAGAAGCGAACAAATTCGCGCAACGCATCGCCGAACGAGACCAGCACGCCGTGCTGTCGCTCGACCGGCGCACCATGATGGCTGTCGCGCCAGTCCTGCGGCTCCGCGAAGGTGCCTGCCCAGATGCCGGCCTTGGCCGCTCTCGCCGCTGCTTCCTCGGTCTCGAAATCGCCGAACGCAACCGCCCATCCGGCCTGCACCTGGGCCTGGTTTAGGTCGGTATCACCTGCCTTGCAATCGCCGAGTAGGCGGCCGTAGCGATCGCGCCGCCAGCCGCTGCAGACAACAGGCCTGCCGGCGATCAGGCGCACCAGCGACTGCCGCGCCAGCTTGCCGCAGGGATAGTCGGCACCGGCCTTTTGGCAGGTCTGCTGATACTCCGGAGCGTCGATGCCGCGCATGCGGATGCGCTCGGCCCCGAGCGTGATCGAATCGCCGTCATTGACGATCGCCGTGCCTTGCTCCTGGCGCCTCTCGAAGCGGTCGAGGCGTGCCGCCACCAGGATGAGCAAACCAAGCAGAAGGATAGCAAGTCCGTAGTCCAGCAGCTTGCGCCAGCGGCTGCGCGGCGGGCTCGCCGCATAGCGTCGGCGCGGTCCTCGCGGCCCGAAACGGCTCATATGGCAAACAGTCTCTTAATCATTCGAACGTAGCTTAACGAACTGAAAATCGCTGCGCGCAGAAATTGAAGTCTGTATGCCTTTGCAACGCTCGAACACAGCGGATAAATTTATTGTGGACCGCCGTAAACCGCACCGCAACAGCGATGTGGCGCGCGCGGTGCGCAAGACGCGCGACCGCCTTTCGCAGCAGGCGGGCAGCCTCGATTTTGACCGTGAACTGCTGAAGCTGCATGCGCGCGCCATGGTGGTCAGCGCGGTCGCGATCCCCTTGCTCGTGCTAGCCGTGGCAGCCATCGGCCGGCTGGCGGGCCTGGACAGCCAGATCGCCATCTGGGCCCTGTCGACGCTGCTTTGCTACACGATCGTCGCTTTCATGGCGCGTCGCGTGGAGCGGACCGAGGCGGCCGAACTCGACCCGGCGCAGACACGTCGCGACTTCCTGATCGGCCATTTCCTCTGCGGCCTTGGGTGGGCGTGGTTCGCCTGGTTCGGCTGCGCCACATGCCAGATCGACCAGTTCAATGTGGCCAAGGCCATGGTGCTGCTGATCGCCATGGCGACGACCGCCGTGATGGCCTCCTCGCTTGGCGGCGCGCTGTTCGCGACCTTTGCCATTCCCGTTGCCGTTTATGTCTACACGGTCATGCGCCTGTGGACGCCGATCGAAGCCACGATGGCGGCCTTGCTCATCGCAGCGCTTCCCTTCTTCGGTTACGTCGCGCGTCATCTCAATCAGGCTTCGTTGATGGTGCTGTCCTTCCGCTCGGAAAAGGACGCGCTGATCGCCGAGCTGGAGACGGCGAAATCGATGTCGGATGAAGCAAGGCGGCGCGCCGAGGACGCCAATCTGGCGAAATCGCGTTTTCTCGCCTCGATGAGCCACGAGCTCAGGACGCCGCTCAACGCCATCCTTGGCTTCTCCGAAGTGATGGCCAATGAAGTGCTGGGGCCGATGAGCAATCCGACCTACCGCGACTATGCCCATGACGTGCATGAGTCCGGACAGCACCTGCTCGACCTGATCAACGAGATCCTCGACCTGTCGCGCATAGAAGCCGGCCGCTACCAGCTCAACGAGGAGCCGGTCGTGCTGGTGACCATTGTCGAAGACTGCTGCCATATGATGGAGCTGCGCGCCCGCAACAAGGACATCCGTATCATCCAGGAGTTCGAGGAGACCCTGCCGCGCCTCTTCGCCGACGAGCGTGCCGTCAGGCAGATCACGCTCAATCTCCTGTCCAATTCGATCAAGTTCACCCCGTCCGGCGGCGAAGTGCGCGTGCGTGTCGGCTGGACCGCCGGCGGCGGCCAGTACATTTCGGTCAAGGACAACGGCCCGGGCATACCGGAAGAAGAAATCCCGGTGGTGCTTTCCGCTTTCGGCCAGGGCTCGATCGCCATCAAGAGCGCCGAGCAGGGAACCGGCCTCGGCCTGCCGATCGTGCAGGGGCTGCTTGCCATGCATAGCGGCGAATTCGAGCTTCATTCCAAGCTGCGCGAAGGCACCGAGGCGATCGCCATCTTCCCGTTGAGCCGGGTGATGGAGGAATTGCCGGCCTTGCCGACCAAGACGGTTGCCGCGCGCGGGCGCCGCTGAAGCAATTTCCGCCGGGCGCTAAAGCCGCACAGCCAGCGCCATGCCCGAGCTGGTCAGTGCCGCGGCCTTGACGATACCGGCGGCGAGAGCAGCCCCTACCCCTTCGCCATGGCTGATCCCGAAATCGAACAGCGGCCGCAATCCGAGCCTTTCGGCCGCCTTGGCGTGGCCGGGTTCCGGCGACAGGCCGGCAAGCAGGCAATGATCGAGCGAGCCTGGATTGGCGGCATAAAGGACGGCGGCCGCCGCAGTCGCCGCGAACCCGTCGAGCAGGACGGGGATCTTCTCCATGCGCGCCGCGAGAATGGCGCCGCAGATGGCCGCGAATTCGCGTCCGCCGACCCTGCGCAAGGCTTCGAGCGGGTCGCTCAAATCCGGCCCGTGGAATGCCAGCGCCCGATCGACGACCTCAGCCTTGCGCGCAATAATCGCTGCGTCGGCGCCCGCCCCTGGATCAACCCAGTCGATGCCGTTGCCGCCGAACAGCGCGGCGCAAAGCACGGCGGCGATCGTCGAATTGCCGACTCCGAGATCGCCCAGGCAAAGGAGGTCGGCGCCACCGGCGACCGCTTCCATGCCGAAGGCCATGGTTGCGGCGCAGCCGCGTTCATCGAGCGCGGCCTCCTCGGTGATGTCGCCTGTGGGGATATCCAAGGCGAGGTCGAAGACTTTCAGGCCGAGATCGTTGGCGATGCAGACCTGGTTGATCGCGGCCCCGCCGGCGGCGCAGAGTTCGACTTCATTTGCGGTCGCCGCCACCGGCCGCGGCGAGATGCCGTGCCTGACGGCGCCGTGATTGCCGGCGAAGATCGCCACCAGGGGCCGATTGATCGCCGGCGGCGCGCGGCCGCTCCAGGCAGCAATCCAGGCTGCGATGTCCTCGACGCGGCCGAGCGATTCCTTCGGCTTTTCGGCTTTGGCGAAAAGCGCCCGGACGCGGGCGCTCGCCGCATCGTCGGCCGGCGGCAGGGCCGCCAGAAGGTTTCGGAAATCGTCGAAAGGCTTAGCAGGCATTATGTCGGTCGCAGTTCGTTGCGGAAGTCGCAGGCGGCATAGCCGCCTTCTCCATCCGGCACAACTGCCTGGCGATGCCGCGAACGCGTCGCCTTGCGGCGCAATGCGGAGGGCTTGCATTGCTCCGGCGGTTGCACCATGTGGAATAAAGCCAAGAGAACAGCATGACCGCCATCGAATCTCCCTGCATCCTGGTCTGTTCGATCGATATGAAAACCGGCTTCTGCTTTGGTTGCGGCCGAACACGCGACGAGATTTCCGCCTGGCTCGCGATGACCCCTGAAACGCGCCGGGCGGTGATGGCCGAACTGCCCGCGCGGCTCGAAACGGTCGAGCGGCGGCCGCGCCGCGAAACCCGGCGTACCCGCATGGCGCGCGAGCGCGGCGTTCTGTGAGAAGAAACCGATGAACCGGTTGTTCTGGATCGTCATGGCGGTGATCGGCGTCGGGGTCGTGCTGCTCATGCTCAACAATTCGGCCGGCCGCACTTTCGGCATGAACAACAATGATTTCGGCCGGCTTATCTGGGTCGGCGTCCTGGTGATGGTGATCGGTGCGAGCCT
Organism: Mesorhizobium sp. CA6; assembly: GCF_020165035.1. NCBI lineage: Bacteria > Pseudomonadati > Pseudomonadota > Alphaproteobacteria > Hyphomicrobiales > Phyllobacteriaceae > Mesorhizobium > Mesorhizobium sp. CA6. The sequence goes on from NZ_JAIUHI010000009.1 coordinate 158,973, forward strand.
GCTCCGCTCCGGCCGACCGCTGGGCGACATGGCGCGCAATCTGGGCGTCTGGGCGGCATTCGTGCTCGTGCTGATCGCCGGCTACCAGTATCGCTACGAGTTGCAGGATGTGGCGAGCCGCGTCACCGCCGGCTTTGTCCCGGGCAGTCCGTTGGCTTTAGGCGTGGAGAATGGCCGCCCGACCGTCACGCTCGACAAAGCCGACAACGGCCATTTCGAAGCTCGCATCCTGGTCAACGGCACGCCGGTGCGCGCGGTGGTCGACACCGGCGCAACCAGCACGGTGCTGACATCTGAAGATGCTCAAGCCGCGGGCTTCAACCCGGCGGCGCTCAGCTACAGCGTGGATGTCGCCACGGCCAATGGCAGGGCGCGCGCTGCGACGGTCAGGACCGACGAGGTAGCGATCGGCGGCATCGTGCGCAAGGACATGTCGGTGATGGTCGCCGCGCCCGGCATGCTTGACCAAAGCCTACTCGGCATGAACTTCATCGGCTCATTATCGGGTTTTGACGTACGCGGCGACCGCATGATCCTGCGGGACTGATGCGTGTCGCGCGGCAGTATGCGGCGCGACACGCATTAGCCGACAGTCAGGCTGCCTCGGCTTCTGCCGCCGCGAAATCGATTGCCAAAAACGCGGTCTTCAGCACCTCCGGCCCGGCGCCAGGTTTGTTCGCGTCGGTGGAGAGGATCTGCCGGAAGCGGCGCGCGCCAGGCAAGCCGTGGAACAGTCCGACCATATGGCGGGTAATGTGGCCGAGCCGCCCGCCCCGCTCGATATGGCGCGCGGCATAGCCGGCCATGGCATCGATCAGCGCCGAATAATCGAAGGCGGCAGGCGTCTCGCCATAGAAGGCGGCATCGATGCCGGTCAGGATCCCCGGCGTATGATAGGCCGCGCGGCCGAGCATCACGCCGTCGACATGGGAAAGATGCGCCGACGCCTCGGCGAGCGACTGGATGCCGCCGTTGATGCCGATGAATTCGTCCGGCTTTCTGGCCTTCAGCCGATAGACGCGCGGGTAATCGAGCGGCGGGATCTCGCGGTTTTCCTTGGGGCTCAGCCCTTCCAGCCAAGCCTTGCGGGCGTGCACCCAGAGCGCGTCGGCGCCGGCGGCGAGCACGCCGTCGGCGAGCATGTCGAGCGCAGGCCCTGGGTCTTGATCGTCGACGCCGATGCGGCATTTGACCGTGACGGGGATTTTCACCGCGGCCTTCATCGCCGCGACGCACTCGGCGACCAGAACCGGCGTCTTCATCAGGCAGGCACCGAACGTCCCCGACTGGACGCGATCGGATGGACAGCCGACATTGAGGTTGATCTCGTCATAGCCGAAGGCTTCGCCGATCCGCACTGCCTCGGCGAGCTTTGCGGGATCCGATCCGCCAAGTTGTAGCGCAACCGGGTGCTCGACATTGTCGAAACCGAGCAGTCGCTCGCGCGCGCCATGGATGACCGCATCCGCCACCACCATCTCGGTATAAAGCAGCGCGCGGCGCGTCAGCTGACGGTGGAAGAACCGGCAATGCCGGTCCGTCCAGTCCATCATGGGCGCAACGGCTATCCTATGCTCTTGATTTTTCAGCATTTTTTCTTTAGTATCAAATCGTTAGAGGGCGCCGAGTGCACACTAATTTACGCCAGAATACGACCCTTTTCGCCACGTTTCGACCTCTCATTGCACACGGAGCGCACACGAAAAATGGCCACCTACACAAAGCTCTCGTCCGGTTCCTGGCGTGTGCAAGTCCGTCGCAAAGGTCGCTACGCCAGCGAGACTTTCCTGCGGAGAGACGACGCACGCCGCTGGGCGACCGAAACCGAGCGCCAAGTTGATCGCGGTGAGACGCCGACCAAGTCCCGTATAGCGCGCCTGAAAACTTTCGGCGAACTCATAGACCTTCATATCGAGGACATGTGCGATGTAGGCAAGTCCCCTCGCCGCTCCAAGGCTGCGGCCCTTGCGATGCTGAAAAGAGATCTGGGGAAGTGCCATGTCGCGGGGCTCGATCGCGAACGGCTCATTCGTTTTGGTCGTGACCGGGCCGCGCAAGGTGCTGGACCGATGACTCTCGGCATTGACATCGGCTTTATAAAGCTTGTCCTGTCTCATGCTGCGGCCGTCCATGGCCTACCGGTCAAGGTCGAACCCGTGGATCTCGCGCGCATCGCACTTAAGCGCCTCGGCCTTGTCGGCAAGGGATGTGAGCGCGACAGGCGGCCTACCCAGGATGAACTCGACAGGCTCATCGCCCACTTCAATTCAAACCCTTTGCAGATAGCGCCCGTCGGTCGCATCATACGTTTTGCCGTCGCTACGGCCATGCGGCAGGAGGAGATCTGCAAAGCGCGGTGGTCTGACGTCGATTCTCGCACGCGGATGCTTCTCATCCGCGACCGGAAAGACCCGCGCAACAAGAATGGCAATAATCAGCGCATACCGCTATTCGCGGCAACTGGGTACGACGCATGGGCCATCGTTGAGGAACAGCGCGCAAAGCGAAGCAATGACGATGATCCAATCTTCCCATTCAATCACAAATCAGTCGGGACCGCCTTCCGTCGGGGATGCGCTGTCCTGAGCATCCACGACCTCCATTTCCATGACTTGCGTCATGAGGGCACAAGCCGCCTTTTCGAGGCGGGTTTCACGATTGAACAAGTAGCACTGGTTACCGGGCACAAGGACTGGAAGATGTTGAAACGATACACCCATTTGAAGCCTGAAATGCTTCACAATATTCCCATAGCGAGGATGGCGTAGCCCGCCAGACCTGGTCACCTTTTATGGTGTTCGGACGTTGTTGTAAGCAAGCCTGTGGGCGTCCAGGACCGTTTCCGACGCCGGCGTCAAATGATACCCGGCTAGCAAATCTTGGCCGCAAGCCGGGGAGTTAAGCCGGCGAAGGACACGGGTAAAAAGCGTTCTCCGCGATAACGCTGAGCCGCGTCCTTGACTGTTAGGCCCCGACTCGTCCTGGCCCACCGAGCAGAGTGTCGCAGCCGCTCCCGCTGTTCATTTACTCATAGCGCCAGATCACTCGCTCCCCCTAACGGATATCCACCAGGCGACGGAAACTGAAGGTTGATCTCAGGTTCATGCAGGACGCGGAACCAATTTCGCTTATCGAAGTTAGCAAGCGCTGCTTACGGGGACTCACGCGATGCTCCTTGCCCTGGACGGTGCGATCTCGATGGCTGTTTTGGCCGGCAGAGGCACGGATGCGGAAATCTTCGGAGTGATCGACCTCGCCAGCAAGATTGAAGCCCGGATCGGCGCCATCAGCTTAGGGCACGCCATCCAGTTCGTCGCCAATGCCTCGGTGCTTGGATACGACGTTCGCGGTGCAATGGTCTTATATGGGGAACCAGGAGCGCCAAGCTTGAGGATATGGGACTGCGAACACCTTTGGGCGCAATATGGTGGCGCACTTCTCCAGCCATAGCGCGAGGCGGCCTGGAGGACTGGCAATAGCTCTCGCAGAGCTGATCTTACGATCAATGGGGACGAGCACCAGGGAGGTCTTTAGAATCGTTATCTCGGCCTGTGCGCCCGGCTGGCCAACGCGCGGTCCTTGGGATCTCAGCCCATAAGCAGCCCGAAGTACCCCCTTGCAAAGCAGTGCTGCTGCTACCGTCCCAAAGCCGGCAATCCCCACTGATCTCGTGGCAGCGAAAACCCACGCTGCCACAACTCTGGGTGTCGCGAGCACGTCATTACAAAATACGCAGAAAAATATCTTCACTACCTATTTGGCGGCCGCCCCTGTGGGCTCGCAGCCGCCACCGATCGAAACCCGACGGTGCGCGCTTGGAGCTGTCGCATCATCGAGTGATTCCAAAGACAGGGTCGGCAACGCTCGCGAGAGCCGCAATCTTATCAATCATGGCTAGAACCGCCTGCGGCTTGCTTTGATGCACCATATGTCCGGCATCCAGGACGATATCCAGCAGCGAGTGGCTTATCTCGGCGTGTAGCCGCAGCGCTTCGGCCTTAGCATCGAACGTCCGAGCGGGCGTCCGGCCAATTCCCGTCTAGCAACGAGATTGTTGTAGAGCGCCAACCCAGCCGTTGCCGCCGGCTTGTTCTGGTCACATCGCGGGTTGACATTCGTGGCTCGCTCGCCATGCTGCATTGCAGCATGAATAGTAGCCTTACCGAGTCATCACGCATCGAATGCCTGGACGGCCTTCGCGCCGCCGCAGCATTGTGGGTGCTGGTCGGACACTGCCTGCTCCTGACTGGCTGGCATCTTCCGGTGCTTGGCGACCCTGCGCTTGGCGTCGATCTTTTCATCATGCTTTCCGGCTTCCTGATGGTGTTCCACTATCAGCTGCGCCAGGACAAGGAGCCCTGGCAAAGGCCTGAGACCTGGCTGAAATTCTGGTCGCGACGTTATTTTCGCATTGCGCCGCTGTTCTACGTCATGTTGCTCTTCGCCCTGGCGCTCGGGCCGTATCTCTATGAGTCACGGACGGTTATCGATGCCTTCCTGCAGCGCGCGCCACAGGCGCCCGAGCGATTCCTCGACGGCAGCCTGAAGAACATCGTCGCCCATCTGGCATTCCTGTTCGGCCTGTCGCCGAACCTCGCCTACCGGACGCCGCTGCCAGACTGGAGCCTTGGCCTGGAAATGCAGTTCTACGCAGCCTTCCCGGCGCTGATGCTTTTGGTGCGCCGCTTCGACTGGACATGGAGCGCCATACTCGTGGCGGCGCTCGGCGGCCTGGCTGTGATGATCCTCAAGTCGCTGTCGGTCCATTTCCCGATGCCATCCTTCCTGCCGCTGAAGATCCAGGTGTTTCTTTGCGGCATGCTGCTGGCGGGCGTGCTGGCACAAAGCCAACCGAGGCCACTGCTGCATTTGGCCCTGGCCATGGCGCTTGCTGCGATTCCCTTTGGCGACGGCTACGGGCTTTCGAAATTCCTGATACGCGAAGCGCTGGTGCTGGGCTTCTTTGCCCTTGTCCTCTATCGGATGCTGCCGGGCGTGGCGGGCACGGTGGCGCGAAGGACCGCCGTCGCCTTGGGCGGGGGCGTCTTCCACGTGCTCGGCGAGCTGTCCTACAGCATCTATCTGATCCATCTTCTGGTGCTGCAGCCCGTCGCGGCATTCGTCATTGCCCGCTACGGCCAGGAGATGGACGCGCCGCTGCGCTTCGCCATCGTGCTGGCGATCGTGCTGCCGGTGGTCTGCCTTCTCTCCTTCGTCACCTACAGGGTCATCGAGATGCCCGGCCAGCAACTCGGCCGGGCGGTGCTGAGCCGGTTCGCGCGGAAGAAGCCGGCGCTTAAGCCAAGTCCCGCCGAGTAGCATTAGCACCGACTAGCGCGTGGTCCGATCGCCAGCCATGCCGGCCTTCGGCTAGAACTGCGTCACCTCTTCGCGTGCGCGCCGCAGCGAAAGCAGATGCCGCAGCAGGGTGCGGGCATTCTTGTCGTAGACATAGTGCGCGAATGTCGAAACCGCGATGACGAGGATGGATGTCACCACGATGAACGTCAGGCCGTGCTGGTTCCATGGAGTTCCGGTGGCGAACTCGTTCAGGACGTTCACCATCCAGGTCAGCGGCGTGTGGAGCGCATAGATGGCGTAGGAGATGTTGCCGGAGAACAGGGCGATTGCGCGCCAGAAGCCCGAGAGCCGCAAGCGGGAAGCCGTTAGAACAAGCCAGGGCCAGACCAGCACTATCATCGCCAGATCGTACAATTGCGCATTTGTGGCCGGACGGAAGATCATCAGCCCGGCGCAAAGCGCCAGGAGAAACGGCATGTAGAGATTGCCGTCCCGGTTTTCCCCCATCGAGTATCGCCGCAGATAAACGCCGAGAAAGAAGGAAAAGGCGATCCGGACGGGACCAGCGATTGTGCTGTGCCAATGGGCGCCGCCGCCGATCATCATGCCGTCCCAGGCCATCAGCGCTAGCGCCAGGAAAGCAAGGCCGGAGATAGCGATGAGCGAGCGGCCGGTAAGCCTCAAGGCCAGCGCGGCGAAAAAAGCGTTCGCGACCAGTTCGTAGAAAAGCGACCAAGCCGGACCGTTAAGCGGAAAAAGCACGCTTGGAACGATCGAAAGCGTCGGCGGCGTCGGCAGGAAAAGCAGGGAAAAAGCAAGGCTCGCAAGCAAATCCAGCCGCGAATACGAGCCTAGCCCGTGCATCGCGATGGACACGCCCACGCCGGCCATGGCGATACCTATGGCGGCGAAATATAACGGGTAGAGCCTGACGATGCGGGCTTCCGCGAATTCCCGGAAAGACATCCCTTTTCGGAACTTCTCGTCATAGGCGTGGGCAATCACGAAGCCGCTCAGCAGAAAGAACAAGTCGACTGCGAGGAAACCCGACGGCGCTAGATCAAGGTGCTGCGCCGTCAGCTCGCGAAAATGTCCAAGCATCACCAGAACAGCGGCGATGCCACGCAAACCGTGAAGCGCGTCGAAGTGGGTCGTCTCCGGTCTCAAACCGATCTCCGGTCATCCCGAACCCGCCAAAGTCGCCCAAATCAATCTACGCATTGATTGCTGCGTCGCACAAGAACCTTTTGCGGCGCACGCTAGTGGTATGCACCCACCGCGGTTCCCTGGTCCGCGGGAACGGGAGGGCACCTTCTCCCCAAACGAGATGCGTTAAAGGAGAGAAGGAAGACCCGACAGTATCAATAATCGCCGTTGTAATACCGGTCGTCGCAGGGCGCGGTGTAGATGCGCCCGTAGCGGTCCTGATAGCGGCAGAGCTGCTCGCCACGGCGCTGCGGTGTGGTGGCTGAGCCGACCACAGCGCCGAGAAGCGCGCCGCTCGCGGCACCAATCACCGTGCTCTTGGTGTTGCCGCCGATCGCCTGGCCGACCAGCGCGCCGCCGGCGCCGCCGAGCAATGCGCCAGTGGTGGCCCGCTGCTGGCCTTCGGTTTGCGTCTCGCAGCCGGCGAGCGCCGCGGTCATCACCACCGCGAGAATGGCCTTCTTGATAAACATCACTCGAACTCCTCTGAAGCCCCGGGGACTGACAGACTGGGGCGAACAAAATTCCGAGTGCGGTCGCATTGCGGCGGAACGGCGGCGGAACCTCTCACGAAGTGAATCACGGTTTCCCGCCGGTTGAATGCCATGGTTGCCAAACCGAAAAGTGGCCTTGGGAACGGTAAATATCCGCGCGGTCAGCTGATGTTCAACTGCACCAGGATGAAGGTTCGGTCGGGATGATCCGGATCTGCCTCGATCCGTCGGATCGGGGTGGGTTTTGGAACTGGCGCCGCGTCTTCGATCATTCCATTGACATGGAAGGCGAGGGCCTGTTCCGCGAGGTCACGCGCCTCGGCGATAGTTGCACCGGCCGTGATCAGCCCGGGAAAATCGGGAAACGACACGCCGTAGTCGCTCGCCTCTGTTTTATGAATCAGCCCGACATATTGCTGCATTCCAGTCCCCTTGCCGTACGGCCCACGACCGCTAATTTAAAGTGCCGGCACGACGGTGCAAAGCCCATGGACAAGTTTGCGGCGGCAGGCGACCCCCTTCGGAGGAGGATCGTTCGTGCCGCGCAATACCTGCGAATGTCCACCGACCACCAGACCTACTCACTCGATAACCAGAGGGATGCAATCCGCAGTTATGCCGAGGTCATGGGGTACGACATCGTTGCCACATATGAAGATCCCGGCCGAAGCGGATTGCATATGGAAAGCCGACCCGGCCTCAAGAAGCTGCTGTTTGACGTCGAACATGGGCTGGCCGATTTCGAGACTGTCGTCGTCTATGACGTGAGCCGATGGGGCCGGTTCCAGAATATTGATGAGAGCGCCGCATACGAGTACCGATGCCAGATGGCTGGCGTGCGCATCGAATTCTGCGCGGAAGAGTTCGCGAACGACGGCAGCATCGGATCCGATGTGCTCAAGGCAATCAAGCGCAGCATGGCCGCGGAGCACAGCAGGATGCTGTCGCAGAAAGTCTTCATTGGCCAGGCGAGGCTGATCCGGATGGGTTTCCGACAGGGCGGCAAGGCAGGGTTTGGCCTACGGCGCCTGCTTGTCGATCAACATGGGCATCCCAAAGGCATCCTGTCGTCCTACGAGTACAAGAACCTGCAGACGGATCGCATCGTTCTGATCCATGGACCGCCCGACGAGGTTGCGACCGTGAGATGGATCTTCAACCACTTTGTCAGAACACAAAAGTCACAGCTTGAGATTGCCCGAACCCTGAACAACCGCGGCCTGCTGACCGACCTGGAGCGCCGCTGGACGCGAGAATCTGTCCACTCGCTGCTGACCAACGAGAACTACATTGGCAACAGCGTCTGGAACAGGGGCTCGACCAGGCTCAAAAGCCATCGAGTCCACAATCCTCCTGAACAGTGGCTTCGGGTGGAGAACGTCCTGGAGCCGATCGTCGATCGCAAGCTATTCAGACGCGCGCAGATTTTGCTTAAGACTATCCACCGCCACATGTCCGATCAGGAGATGTTGGACGCCCTCAAGGCGCTGCTGGCACGCCGTGGTGCCCTGTCCACCTTCATCATCGACGCCGCACCCGACTGCCCGCCCGCCCAACGATACTGGTGGCGCTTTGGGACACTCGTCAAAGCCTATGAGCTGATCGGATACCAGGCGCCCAAGAACTACCGCTACATCCACGTCAACCGACGACTGGATGCCGTGAGGCTGCAGGCGATTCAGGATTTCGTGGCCGCAGTTGAAGCGCGAGGCGCGGTTGCGGCCTATGACGCGGAGACAGGCATCGTGCAGATCAACGAGGAAGTCACTGTTGCGATCGCAATAGCGCGCTGCAGAGCCTCCTACTTCGGTTATCCACGATGGTTTGTGAAGACTGATCGGCAACCGTTGGCGGACATCTATGTCCTGATCCGGATGAATCCCGGCGACCTCACCATTCGAGACTACCTGATTGCTCCCGCCCGTGAGATCGCCGGCAAACGTGATCTGCACGCCCACAACGGAGCGTTTCTGGATTCCTATGTTTTCCCCACATTGATGCCGCTGCTTGCTCTGGCGGAGCGGGTCGCTGTCGAGAGCGCAACATGAGGCCGAAGCGGCTGAGCCGGGAAGCTGCCCACAAGATTCTCCTCAACAACGACCGCCGACATGCCGGGGCGTTGGCCTCCGATCAGCTACGCCCGAAGATGCGCCGTTCCACTCCCGAGTTCCTTAGGATTTACGACGCCGAATGCAGCCGCAAGCGTGCCTTCATCGCAGAGGTGGAAGAACTGGAGCAGCGTTTGGACACGATCGCAGTGGCGGTACGCCTGATAGCAGGCGACGGGCAGTTCCGCGACCTGTTGGCATCCGAAGGCCTTGCCACAATGCCAAATACATTGGCGCGGAGAATCAGCGGCTCGCCGCCTGCGCAGACCTCATCGCAACTTATCTCCGCCGACGCCAATCCGATTTCAGCCGGCGAGATCTGCCCGGACGTCCTCGATCTGCTGAGGGACTGCACCGGGCCCGCGGGGCTTTTCGCATTGCTGCGGACGGTGCTTCCGGTCCGGCAAATAGAGATTGCGCGCTTGATGATTGCCAGGGGGCCGGTCAGTCTCAACTATGTGAAGATGCTCGTCGCCCTCACGCAACGGTCGCTCCTGGTTGAAGATTTCCATCCGCAACCTGAGCTCGCCAGCCTTTCCGAAGACCGGAGGGGAAAAATGGAGTGCGATTTGGCCAACCTTAGCCGCGCATTTTTGAATGCGCTCGACCGGCGCGGACCAGCGACCCTGGAACTCGTGGCCGCCTGCCGCTATTTTGACCGGCTGATGGATAATTCCAGGGTGGTGCGGTATCTCGCACGCAATTTCCCTGGTCGTTTCGAAGAGTTTCATAACTTGACGGTTCTCAAATAGACTTTACTCGTCGCGCCAAATCACACGCCTTTCCCATCGTATTTCCTTAAGGCGCCGGAAACGGATGCTCACAAGCTCCTGTCCGTAGGGATGGAAGAGTTCCGCCGACATCCACTCCCGCTTGCCGCAGGCCTGACAACGTACCTTTTCTCGCACCTGGTTTATGGTGACATTGCCGATCACCTCGCGCAGCTCGATCGGTTTGTAATGTCGTGTTATGTGGCAATGGCCGCAGGAGATGCGTGCGATCTGCCCTGCCTCATGGGCATGCATCAGCGTCCAAGCCTGGCCTCGTGGCCACTTTTCAGGTTGTTCCGGCATCCTCTGAATTGAGGAACATATTCTCATGCGGTCAAGGTGAGTCTTGACTTTTTGTTCTCTTTTCGTTCACTGTTTGCGAAAGGAGACAGAACCATGAAACCGACGCGTGCGACCGAAGCCGAGCAGCCCGAAATCTACGCAACCGTCAGGCGCGAAATGCCTGCCATCCACCGAGCAGCTCAAAAGATGGCAAAGCACCTGCGTGGACTGTCAGATGTCAGCCAGAAGCAGGCGATTACAGAGCTGACGGCCGCTTGGATCATGGCGATCTACCCCGACAGCCTTGACCTGGCGATATCGCTTTCCGATGCGATGCGCGACCAGACCGACATCGATTTGCAGCAAGCCTTTGAAACCAGACGACGGAAATTGAGCAATTAATGGCTGCCCGCAGCCGAAGCATTCCGCCGCCAACGATGATCGATCGCGATATGCCGCACCAGGTGGCGCTGCCCGACGACATCTGCACGGCACACAATTTCACGCTGATCCGGCGGTTTCTTGAGGAGCAACGGCTATCTTGCCGGACGCGATCCGTGATCGCGATCTGGGAAGACGGCAAGCAGGAGCAATGGCGACTGCATTGTTTCGCTGATCGCGATGCCGCCGCCGCATTCCTTGACCACTTCGGCGGGATCATGTTCGATCCCAAGCGCGACAGGGAGAATGGACGCGCACGTGGCGCCTGGCGCCGCAAGGGCCTCTATCAGCGGATTTTCGAGATTGGACCGCTCAGTGTGCCGGAGCCTCTCCGCAACTGAACTCAGGCGCGCTCTGGCCGTACCGTTTCAACGGACAACGATCCCGCCGGCAAGGGTCGCAACAACTCTCTCTCCGGTCTCGACAAATCAAGCCACGCTGACCAGTTTTCGGGCTGAAGAACGACCACCTGGCGATTGTGATATGGCGAGACATCCGGCCCGGGATCGGTCGTCAACATGGTGAAGGTGGGCGGCTTGTTGCCGGCCGCTTCCCGCCAGAGCCCGGCGATAGCCAGGAAAGGAGCGCCGTTCAGAGTGAAGCGGTGTTTCGCCTTCGGGTATTTGGTGCCAGTGAATTCGAAGAACGCCGAGGCCGGGACCAGACAGCGTTTGCTGTCAGCGAAACGACGTCCTTCCGATCTGAAGTTGAACACTGGCCCTCCCTTCGGGCCGGCCGGCGGAAACCCAAACGTCATCGACGCAAGTTCAACTCCGTCTCCGGCAGCGAGCATAATCGGCGCCGGATCATTGATGCGGATATCATCAGCTTGGGGAAGATCGAGTTCAGTTTGATGAGCCGGGATCTTCAGCGCCAGCGAAGCCATCATCCGGCAATATTCGGCCCAGGCGACATGCTGCTCATAGTCGTTGCACATGCTGTCCCCACAAAAGGAATCCGAACGGGGCCGTCCGTTGCCATGCTACGCGGATTTTCGCGCGGGCTTTGCGTTTGGCCGCCCCTTGATGCCCTCCGCGGCGAGGCTCTTCTTCAGCACTGCAGCTAGGTCCACCACGTTCTCCTTGGGTTTCGGCGCCGGCTTGGGCGGCTTCTTGCCCTTGCGCTTGGCCTCGATCATGGCGATCAGCGCATCCTCATAGGTATCTTCGAATTTCGAGGGGTCGAACTTTGTTGCCTTCTTGTCGATCAGCAGCCCAGCAATTTCGAGGAGATCCTTGTCGTATTTGGGGCTTTTCACGTGGTCGAAGACGCTCGTTGCTGAAATCATCTCGTTGTGGGTTCGCAACTCGGTCAACAGCATTCCTTTGCCGAAGGGCTGGATAATGACTTCCCTGCCCCGCTGGTACAGCACAACACAAGATCGCGCCGCGACCCGCTTCTTGGCCATTGCTTCCCGCAGCACCGAAAACGTCTCAACAGCGGCGCCGTCGGCCGGGATGACGTAATAGGGTTTTTCCAGATACCTCGTGTCGATCTCATCGATCGTGACGAAACCCTCAATGTCGAGCGTGTGCTGCGACGTGAGCTTCAGCTTTTTGATCTCGTCCGGCTCGATTTCGAGGAAGTCGCCCTTCTCAACCTCGTAGCCCTTGATCTGATCTTCTGAAGGAACGACGTCGCCGGTTCCTTCATCGATATAGGCGCTCTTAACCGGCAAGCCGTTTTCGCGGTTCAGAATCTTGAAATGGACCTTCCCCGCCTCAGTGGTTGCTCCCACCAGCTTTACGCCGCATGCGACCGATCCAAATTTCAGGAAACCCTTCCAAACCGCGCGCGGCGCTGCCATGTTTCATCCTCCGTTAGACGAAGAAACACCGGCGCCCGCCGGGGGTTCCGACTTCGTTCAGTTTCCCAGAAATCGATAAGCTTTTTGAGCCTGCCACCCGCGAGGGACGGATGGCAGGCTCTCGGACAGTGGGCAGTCCGAGGATAACGCGCCATCTGGCGAGGGTGCGTCACCCGACAACTAAGGCTGCCAGGCGCCTTACGTTCCATCCTCGGGTAAGTCCTGCAATGACGCGTGTCGCAGGTCGTCTTCGCCGCGCATGTGTTGCAGTCGCCCTATTAAGCCCGGCCGAACCTATTGCGTGGGGGTCGCTTCAGGCCCTTCGGCGCCGAGCCAGCGTGTTCCTGCACGCGCTGCCAGGTCGTTCGCACATCTCACGGTTGAGTGATGAACACGGCTCGTCAACGGCCACCCAAATAGCCAAATCGACGATCTCCTGCCCTGGGCTACGCCAACGAACTCGAACTCGAAGCCGTTGCCTGGCAACCGCGAAATCGTGGTCATTTTAGGCCAGGGCCGGCCGCGAGACATTGGAGACTCAGGAGACGACGACCACCTCCAAGAACCTGATGGCCCGCTTCCAAGCGTCTCACGGCCTTGGCGTCATAGTCGGCAAGTTCGCTGTCAGTAAAAAAATGGCCCGCATCCGGATATGAATAAACGCTCGCCGGCACCCTCAACCTGGCCGCGCCGTTCGACCACTCGGAGACCTGATCGGAGGGGGCGAAAGGATCAGGGCTAGCAACGTGCACCTGCACGCGGGGTCCGCGGCCAACATTATCCGGGATTTCTGGAAGACCGTGAGGATCAGAATCGATAAAGCAGTGATGATTTGCACCATGGCGAACGGCTTCGTAATCGTTACGCTCTCCGGCACGTCTTCCAACCGCCAACTGATGGCACTTCCCCACCGATGTAGATGATCGACAAGGTCGCGCTAGGTGGCGACGAAATGACCCGGATGGCTTAAGCACAGCGGCACCGTACTGGGCTGAAAGTGCAAGCACTCTTTCCGTCAGACTTGAGTTCCCGTCTCCTGTCGAAGGCAGCATAGTTGGCAACGCGGGCAGCGGCCGGCTAGATCAACCGAGCCGGTGCTCGTCGTCGATTAGCTCGAGTCTGGATGGGGCAGCGTCACCCCATCGCCACAGAACCAGATTCAAGTCGCCGAGTGCGGCGCCCTTGGCGAAGCTCGGCACGAGCAGGCCATTATAGCCTTGCGCGACCAGCTCACGGGCAAATCGCTGTGTATGCGCCTCGCCATGGTCTCTCATCTGGTCGCGCCATGTTGGATCGGCCAGGACCGCCGCATCGAGGCCCATTGCTGCAAGAGCAGTGGGGTCGCCCGCATCGAAGACGGCCTCGATCTCGGCACGATAAGCGACCAGCGTCGTCGGCTGCAGATCGCCTACCTGGTTGGCTTCGCGCAAAGCCGTCAGCACCGAGGTCGACGCATAGAGCGCCGGCATGCCTTTGGGGTTGAAACGTCCTCCATAAAGCTCGGCACCGCGTCCCGACATAGGCTCGCGGGCATACATCGGATTGAGAGCGCGGTAGAGCCGGCCCGAATAGGCGATGGCGGCGATGGTCAGGCGTAAATCCCCGCATCGACCGCGTCGATGAAGTCGAGAACCTCATCGGCTCGACCTTCCCGCACGAGCTGCATGGCCGTCTGCCCCGAAAATCCCGGCAGCGGCTCGGACCGATACCAGGCATAGGCCATGAGCGCGGAGCCAAATCGCGGCTCGACCTTGTTCACGATTTCCACCATCTCGCGCAGGCGGCGCTGCGTCTTGTCTGAGCGCACCCGCTCCCGGCGCTGGACCGCATCTTTCCCCAGACCAGCGGTACGGGCGATCTCCGCGCTCGTGGTGCGGAAAGCGTCCGCGATCTTCTTCGGTGCGAACAAACCGTTATCCGCATATCGTGCCAGGCCCATCGCAGCACCTCCGTGCACCGCCAAAAACTATGACGCAATATAGCGTCAGCAATGCCGGCATTTCAAGAGCTGCGCCATTTCTCCTCGCGACGATGGCTGTTCCAGCGGTCGAACCTCAACGACTCTGTGCTCCGCCGGTGGTGCGTGAAGTCATGTCGATGGCATCCGGCGAGATAGACCGCTTCGACGATGACATGTCTAGACTAAGCGGGGGCTGCAGAGCGACCCAAATGATATCCGTTCAGCAATTCCGCCAGCGGAACGCACATGGCTCTTCCTCGTTTTTGGCTCTGAAGGGAATCATGAAATGGAGACAGAACCATGAGAAGGCTTTTGTTACCTGCAGTGGCAGGCGCGCTTGTCGCCTTGTCGGGCGCAGCTTTTGCCGATACCCGCGTATCGGCTACTACAAACCTTAACGTTCGTGCTGGTCCGGGCTCGCAGTATCCGGTGATCGGCGTGCTGCGGGCGGGCCAGACGGCCACACTGAACGGCTGTCTGCAAAACTCGAAATGGTGCACCATCGCCGAGGCCGGTGGTCAAGGCTGGGTCTATTCCGATTTCGTCACCGCAGAATTTGGCGGCAATCGGGTTGTCTTAACCGAGCGGCCGGCCAATTCAGGCATCGCGGTCGTGAAAGCTCCTCGCGATCAGGCTAATGCTGGAGCCGTCGCCGGCGGCGCCACCGGAGCGATCGCCGGCGCTATCATCGGAGGACCGGTAGGCGCTGCTGTGGGCGGCGCGGCGGGGATCGTGGGCGGCGGTGCGGCTGGTACCGTGATCACTCCCCCCGAACAGGTGCGCACCTACATCACCGAGCACCGGGTCAAGCCTGTTTACCTTCAAGGCAAGGTTGTGACAGGCGCGACTCTGCCTGCGACGGTAGCCCTGCAGAAGATCCCGAACTACCGGTACCGGTATGTCTATGTGAACAACCGACCGGTGTTGGTTGAGCCGTCGACGCGCCGCATCGTCTATGTGGAAGGCTGAACGTGCCAATCGGCAGGAAAGTCGTGTGACAGCACAGGAGCGGTCTCGACGCCGAGCCGCATGTGCCCGTTGGCCAGACGATGGAGGCCGCGCCGTCTCAGGATGCTTGTTGGCCCAACGACGCGGCCGCGTTCTCCGCCCACTGAAATCAAGCGCTTCGGTGGGGCCCGAAGGCGCCGGCTTCCACGCCGCCGGCGCTCAGGTGTGGTCGCCGGTCTCAGCGGAAAACAGCGGTGCCAGAGGGGCCCGAGCGGCATCGTCCGCTGGCCGACCTGAGGATCGCCTCGAAGCTCATCCCTCGCATTCGAAGTTTGTAGTGCGCGATAGGGATGACGCTCTGCCTGAAATGGGATCGACAGTGATGCCTCGGCGTCGCCCCCTCGAACGAGCCAGTCGCCAAGCCAATTGTCGCCATGCAGGTACACTGCTTGTCTCAGGCTATTGGACGTCGGACGACATTAGTCCGATCAGCCAAGGAACTGGCGGCGCTGACCTTATTGTCGAACGGATCAATGGAAAGCAGCCGGCCTTAGCGCATCGCGATCCGAGCCTTGCGGCATAGCAGCGGCCGTCAGGCTTGGCCGAGATTGATCTCCGGCCGCCAGATCGATCCGCCTTGCGTCGAGAGCCCGCGGCGCAGATCGTCGACGGCGATCTCGATGTTCGCCCATCGTCAGCCCTGATGCCCGTCGCGGCGATGCCGCGCACGAAGTGGCGCTCCAAGGCGAGTAGGAAGCCGTCGGCAGCGTCGCCACGGCCGCGGACGCGATCAGCACGCTTTACTTGATCAAAATGCCGCGTCGCCGACCAAAGTTGCCAGCCCGAGCGCCTGCGGGTCTCGCCGGAGTTGGTGGCGATCAGCGGCCGGAAGAATTTGCTCCACCTGGCGGCGGCGGTGAAGACGGCCACCCTGCCAGAACCGGGGCTTAGCGAGCGGCAAGAGGATGCGCCAGAAGAAGCCGAACGGCCGCAGCCAGCGCTTACCCCTTTCCACTCGAGGTTCACGTTCCGTTCGCCAAAAGTTGATTATCAGCACTTGCTAATGTATGCTATGGTTAAGGTAGAGCCTGTAGACGCTGTTTGTCCCTGACCTACCCCCGTCTCTCCGGGACGCTGCTGCGAGGCTTCATGGAAGTGGGCCGGTCGTTGCCCTAACGGCCGGCCCGCTTTCTCTTTCACACAGAGTTTTCTTAATTTCCCGTGAACCTTGCCGCAGTGATGGCACTTGGTTTCAGGGTGGAGTTTGGGTGGTGAACGATCTCGATCACACGCCGGCGAGCGCCGCCAAAGAAAACAAACCGGCATTTGGGAGGCGCAAGAACTTGCTCTCCTGATCGGCTTGAATTGGAATTCGCTGATGCGAGAGGCGAAGCTCATTGCGGATGCGGCAAGGGCTGAGGTCGCCCAGATCGGGCCACTCGTCGAGGATTGACGGCTTTAGAGAACGGAATTCCTCTCCTCACCACCAGTCCGCCAGCTTGGGAGCCGCTCTCCTTGCGGGCGAAAGCGATTGCAAGCACACCGGCGCGGCCCTGCTTTGTGACGGCACGTCGCGGCCGGATTCGCGCGTGTCGTTCGTCAAGCCCTGTCGAATCTTTCAAGCTGCGGCGCCGACTAGCTAGCTGGTTCGGTCATGCAGGCTGGCCCTGCAACCTGGAGCTAGCGCGCTTCAATCCTCAGCGCAGTCAGCGTCTCCGGCGTGATCGTCCCGGTGACCTTGAGCGAGTAGTCCGCCTGCATGCGCAACAGCCCGGCCCTCAATTCAGGATTCATCTCGCCGTCTATCTCGCCGCTGTAGTAGCCGAATGCGAGCAGGGCGAACTGGACCTCCTGGACGATCTCCTTGAACTTGTAGGCGTTGCCCGGAAGCGTCTTGAGCGGCGCGGGCGTTGGTGCGATTGCGGGCGCCTGGTAGCTCGGCGCGGGCGTTGAAGGGGCACTATACAACGGAGCCGGTTCGCTCGGCGCCGGCGGGACAAAGGAATAGCCGCCCGTCGACGACCTGTGGCTGGAGTGCGAACTGTGGCTGCTGTGACTGCTGTGGCTGCGATGTCCGGCCAGCGTATACAGGTGGTCGAGCTTGAAGATGTCGAAGAGCGACTTCGTCTTTCCGGCATCGCCGTCCAAAGTTGGCTTGGTCGGCAGCGCCTGCGCATTTGCTGGCAAGAATCCCGCCGCGAGCAGCGACGGTATCGCGAAAAGCCGTTTCGTCATTGGATAGCCCCCCAGTTGCTATATCCGTGGTTCGCTGGATGCCACTCGAAAAATCCCCCGCACTGATCCTTCACCGAGCATCCGTCACACTCCTCCCGGTAAGCGCGCTTCCAGTCGGAGATCGTGGATGGCGCCAGGAGACGGTAGGGCTCCGGTACCGTGCACAGCGGGAAATTGTAGAGCCAGGCATCTATCCCTCGGCTCCTCACGAGATCGATGGAACGGCCGACGACGTCGAATCCCTCCGAACTGTCGTAGAAGAGGGTCTTCCAGTTCATCCGGCCGAATCCGATGTTCTCCATCTGCATGATCGCCCAGGTCCGGACGAACGGCAGAGTCGCGGCAATGAAGCTTGCGAGTTTGGGCAGCCCGTCCGCATTCGGACGCATTAGCACGGTGCGGAGCTCTATCTGGGCACCCAGGCGGCACATGAGCGCGAGATTTTCCAGCAACTGCTCGTGCGCGCCGGCCTTCGCGACGATCTCGTCATGAACGGCGGGATCGCGGGAATAGAGGGGTATACCCCAAACCACCCTGCCCCGATCGATACGGCTCACCGCTTCCCGGTCTCCTTCGGCGAAATGCTGGCCGTTCGTCAGGATATGGAAAGAAAGGTCCGGACGTGCGGCCAAGACCCGCTGCAAGAAATCGAAAAGCTGTCCCTTGAAAAGGGTTGGCTCACCGCCGGAAATGCCGATCGTTGCGCCTTCCGGAGCCAGCAACGCCGCGGTCTCGAAATACGGGAACAGGTCGACATGGTGTTTCTTCGGCGGCTGGGAACACATCAGGCAGACCTGGTCGCAGCGCTCCGTCACCAGGAACGTGTTGTGCCGCGACGAGTTGCGGATGAGGCGGTCCGCGGTTCCCCGCCGCGGGTTCACGAGCAGCACGTCTCCATCGACCTTGGCAGGATCGATGCCAAGAATTCGTATCGGACCGCCTTCGCCGACGTAGCGGGCGCCTTCCGGGCCGACGCAGTCTAGCACCACGTCGAAAGGTGCCAGTTGTCCAGCCTTGTGTTCGCGGGCAACGCCCTCAAACGAGCGAAGCCGGACGACGAAAGGCTGGTCAGCGTTTGCCTCCACCTTGATGCGCAAGGGTATCATTGGTGTGCCGGCGCCATGCTGTCGTCCCAGCGGCCCAGCCCGAGCCAGGCGGCCAGCGAGGCGCGCGTCGGCTCGTCCTTGCGGTAGAGGATCTCAAAGACCTTGTCGAAGAGCGATAAGTGGCGGCCGCAGAACCATGTGTCAGGCCGCGGAACGTCAATCCGGCCATACCGGGAGATGTCGTCGATCACGTCTGTGCCGCAGAACGGCTGATAGGCGCAATGGACGCAATCCGGATCGAAGTGGTTGAGTGCCCCCGAATTGAGAAGGTCGACCTTCGCCCGGTCGATGCCAGTTCCGATGTCACCAATACCGAGATCGATGCGGCCGATCCTGGACAGCATCCGGGCTTCGTCCGTCGGATAGAAACGGCCGTCGTGATCTATCACGACATAGTCGGAGGCGAAGTAGTTCGGGTTCCGTATGTCGACGTGGTTGTCGGCATCGAACCGGAGCACACGCTTCAGGCACTGGCTGAAGTAGTACTCTTCCATGAAGCGCCCGGTCCGATGGTTGCGGGCGATGAGAAGGTCGATGAATTCGGAATGGAGACGATTCCAGCGCGCGAGGACGTTGTCGCCTTGCTGAACCTTGCGCGCGAACCCTTGATGGTTCATCGGGCGCAGATAAACGGACCGGATTCCATAGCGCTCGTAGTTGTCCAGCAGCGCGTTGAAATCCGGCGGGTTGGCGACGTCCACCGTAGGCAGGGCCGAGATCTTCCCTTGTGGATAGCGGGAAACGGCCGCTTCGAGATTTCGAAGGAACACATCCGTGACCGCACTGCCGTGGGTCCGCTGACGCTCATGCGTGGTCCGGTCTCCGTCTAGCGACGTACTGATGAATGTGTCATCCGCATCCAGGAAAGCCCATGCACGCTCGTCGAGTGCCTGCAAGTTCGTGCAGACGACGAATTGAGATTGCGGAAACTTTCCGCGGCAGAAATCCCGAACAGCCTGCAGGAGATCGACCCGAAGCAAGGGCTCGCCACCCTGAAACTCGATCTTGATGTCCGGGCCGTCCAAGCGGCCGAGGAACGAAAGAACGCCGGCAAGGGTCTCGACCGACCAGTCGAAGCCGCGAGCCTTCTCGGCAACCCGGGAGACCTGGCAATAACCACAAGCAAGATTGCACCTGAGCGTCGGCACGAGGATGACGTAGTTCATTCTCGTCGGCCTCGCCTGCCGCCTCGCCCACCTGTAGGCGAACGATGTCCAGGGCAGGTCGAACTCCCGATCGAAACCGTGGTTCCCCTCCCTTAGAAAGCTTTCGTCGACGGTAGTCAGGCTATCGGCGGCGTAGCGACCCAGGAAGCCGTGCCTCGACTTGAAAAACCCGCCTGCATCGTCGCAGAATAAGACCGAACCGTCCGGCATGTCGCGGAACTTCAACGGCCAGACGTTCATCGGGCCGTGACCGCGGCGACGAGCGCCTGGCGCAATGTCAGAGTTTCCGTATAGATTTTCTCGCGATAGACGAAGTGCAGAACATCTTTGCGAAACTGATCTTCGGCAAGCCAGCCGGATGATCTCACTGATATTTCACCGTCTTGCCTCGCGATGCGGCAAGCGGGGTAAAGTACCTGCAGCCGAAGCATCGCGGCATCGGCATATTTCTCGAACTGTGGCAGAATCTCCACCACAACGTCGACATCAGTAGCGTCTGGTAATTTCGTCATGTCCCCACCCGTGGAGATAATGCGCGGGTCGGAATAAACAATCAACGGGATATTTGAGGAACGCTTTCAGAATCGATCTCACCTGCGACGTTTTCGAATTCCCGCCACCAGCCCGTACTTGCAAGGTCCGCTACAACACCCGTTTCAAGTATCAGCGTTCCAAACGAGGACGAATGAGCTACTTGATGCTCCGGATCTCGATCGCTCTGACCATGTTTGCCCGACCCGTCCCTCATGCCCTCTTGCCGAAGAAACACCGGCCGGAACAATCGAGTATACCGCCAGTTTGGGCAGCCCAATCCGCTTGAGGCAGACCACGGCCAACCAAATGGAGCATGTCATGAGATTCCCTCGCTGCACGTCGGCTGCGGCCGCCGTTCTTATTTTCGCTAGTTTCCCTGCTCTCGCCCAGACAAACGGAACCCCTGTGCCTCCCCCGGCGACCGAACAGCCTGGCGCCGGGCAGTTGCCGGATGCCAATGGGCAAGCGGGCGGCCCAACGCGTGAAATGATCCGCCAGATGATTGACCAAGCCATCCAGGAGCGGATGCAGCAGGATAGAAGCTCTGACGTGGCCAACAATCGTCAAGACGAGGATGACAACGCTCAGGACAGCGCAGATCGTCATGGGGCCCCGTGGCACAAAAACCGTTATGGCGGACTGTCCGGCGAGCACAGGATGGCTGGACACCATGGCCCGCGTATGATGATGCGCGGCGCGGGAATGCGACTGATGTTCGCGTTCTTGGACACGAATGGCGACGGATCGTTGTCCGAGAACGAGGTTCAGGATGCTGTCGGGCGCATCTTCTCTGCAATCGACCAGAATGGCGATGGGAAGGTCGACATGGATGAGATCCAGTCCTTCTTGCACGGCTCTGGCGGTGAAGACATGCGGTAGGAGATCTCCCGGCAATCAGGTCAAGACGGCGACGCAGTCGTGCCAATCTCGTCTTGCCCGAGTTAGCTTCTCGCCTGAGCTTCACGCCGCAAACCGCGAAAGGAGACGTCCCAATGCCAAAATTCGTTACAATCCAATACGGCGACCGGGCCGGATACGATCGCACGCCTCAACCGGTCAGGGATGCTGCTCATGAACAGGACGCGAGGTTGCGCTCGGAAGGCGCCCTGATAGGGAGGGTGGGGACGCCGGTGCAGGTGCGTAATCCGGATGCATCGGGTGTGAGAACGCAGGAGGGTGCCTTCATGTCGTCAGACCTGCCGATCGCCGGATTTGCCGTCATCGAAGCTGCTGACCTGGGCGACGCTATCGACAAAATCTCGCACGTCCCCTGCGCTGTCGCGCACGGCCTAGTTGAGGTATGGCCCTTGAAATGAAACACAGGGCAATACCTCAGGGAGCGGCTCCAACTGGCAAGCCGGCCTGCTTTCGGCGCCTCTGTAGCCAGAAAACCAGACCGAACAGGCAAAGCGCGGGAAGCACGAACCAGTAGCGCGATGGACGGTCGTTTGGCACCATGACCCCGGTGATTTCGTCACCGGGCTGCAGCCCGAACTTCGCCGCCTGGCTTCCGAGCCGCACGATGCCGACCGTCATGCTATCACCCAGCTCACTGACGCTCAGTCCTGCGCTCTCCAGCCGCTCCGTGGCATTCTTGCCTTCGGCGAGATCGAGCCTGACCAGCTTCTCGATCTCGTCCCCATTGATGTTGGCCGTCTTCAACCTGAGGCGAACCGCCTGCCCCGCCGGGGTCGCATCAACAGTCTGGTTCAACTGCGACACGGGTTTTTCAACAAAGGGCTCATCGACCAGATCGAGCCAGTAGCCGGGCCGGAACAGCGTGAAGCAGATCAGCAAGAGGGCTATGGCCTCGTACCAGCGATTTCGAACAAGGAACCAGTTCTGCGTCGCTGCAACGAAGGCGATCATTGCCAGCGCGGATGTGCCTACGACGAGGACAAAATCCAGCGGGCCCTGCAGGTCGATCATAAGCAGGCCGTTGTTGAAGATGAAGATGAACGGCAACAGCCCCGTCCTGATTTCGTACTTGAATCCCTGGAAGCCAGTCTTCACCGGATCGGCGCCCGAAATCGCGGCGGCTGCATATGCAGCAAGACCGACAGGGGGCGTCACGTCGGCCATCAGTCCGAAATAGAAGACAAAAAGGTGCACCGCCACCAGCGGCACGGCCAGGTCGTTCTGCGCCGCGAGATTGACCATCACCGGAGCCATCAGCGTCGCCACGACGACATAGCTGGCGGTGGTCGGCATGCCCATTCCCAGAATGAGGCAGATGACGGCGGTGAACAGCAGCATAATCATGAAGCTGCCGGCCGAGATGAACTCGACAAGCTCGGTCATTACCAGACCGACGCCGGTCAGGAGCACCGTGCCGACGATGATGCCGGCCGTTGCCGTGGCGATGCCGACCGTGGTCATGTTGCGTGCGGCGGCCGACAGTCCCTCGATGAGATCGACGAAGCCTTCCCGCCAACGCGGCGCAAGCTGACGCTCCTTGCGGAAGAACGCCGTCAACGGGCGCTGCGTGACGACCAGCGCCATCAGCGCGGCGGAACCCCAGAAGGCGGAGAGCCCTGGCGAAAGCTCTTCCACCATCAGGCACCAGATGAGGAGGACGACCGGCAGCAGGAAATGCAGCCCGGTTCGTGCCGTCTCGCCGAAATGGGGTATTTCCCGAATGTCGCCTTTGAGGCTCTCCAGGGGCAGGTCGGGATGCTTAGCCCTGTAGGCGACGAGAACGACGTAGACGATGATGAGCGCCGCGACGATCATCCACGTGGCGGCGCTGCCGAAGAAAGTCTTTGTCCATCCGATGCCGTAATAGACGAGGCCAGCCAGGATCACGAACGCGCAGATACCCATCAGAGATCGCACGGCCCCTTGCAAGGCGGGATGACGGCTGCGCGACGGCAGTCCCTTCAGGCCCATCTTCATCGCTTCGATGTCGACGATGTAGAAGAGCGAGCCGTAGGTGAGCAGCGCTGGAAACAAGGCGTGCTCGACTACCTCAGCATAGGAAATACCGACATATTCGGCGATGAGAAAGGCGGCCGCCCCCATCACCGGCGGCATGATCTGCCCGTTGACACCGGCCGCGCATTCGATGGCGCCGGCCTTGACCGGCGTGTAGCCGACACGCTTCATCAGGGGAATGGTGAAGGTGCCGGTGGTCACGACATTGGCGATCGACGATCCTGAAATCATTCCGGTCAGGCCAGATGCCACGACCCCGGCCTTGGCGGGGCCGCCGCGATACTTGCCGAGGATCGAGAAGGCAAGCAGGATGAAGTAGCCGCCTGCCCCTGCTCGCTCCAACAATGTTCCAAACAGCACGAACATGAAAACAACGTTGGTCGAGACGCCGAGCGCGACGCCGAACACGCCCTCCGAGGTGAGCCACATCTGCGAGGCAGCGCGCGACAGAGTGGCACCCTTGTGCGCCAGCAGGCCGGGCATATAGGGCCCAACGAAGATGTAGATCAGCATCAGCCCGGCTATGACGGTGATTGCCGGGCCGACGGCGCGCCGGGCAGCTTCCATCAGGACGACAATTCCAACGATGGAGATGATGAGGTCCGCCGTCGTGGGAAGCCCGGGCCGCGTTGCAATCTCGCTGTAGAATACGACGAGGTAGAGCGCTGCGGCGGCCCCGGCCACGGCCAGCACCCAGTCAGGCAGCGGAACACGAGTGCGCGAGGAGCTTTTGAAGGCGGGAAACGTGACGAGTGCCAGAAACAGTGCAAAGGCCAGGTGGATCGCGCGCGCAATCCCGTCGCTGACGACGCCGAAGCCAAGCATGTAAGGGATCGGCGAGGAGTACCAAAGCTGAAACAGCGACCAGGCCAGAGACGCAGCCACAACAAGATACGCCGTGAGACCTGTCGGCTTGCGCCCACCAGTGTCGGCCTCCGCCACGATTTCGTTCAGCTTGTCGAGGTCGACGTCTTCAGGCGCTTCCACCTGGCGGAACTGATCTGTCATCGCTCTCCTTCGGCCCCTACTCTTTCATATTGGCGTTTCGGTTTACGGCCGGGCTGCCCTCCAAGGCAGTCCGGCCATGCCGAAGGTTCAGAGCCAGCCTTTCTCCTTGTAGTAACGCTCGGCGCCCGGATGCAGCGGCGCCGAAAGGCCGGCCTTGACCATCTCCTTCGGATCCAGATTGGCGAAGGCCGGATGCAGCTTCTTGAAGTCGTCGAAGTTCTCGAAAACCGCCTTGACCATCTCGTAGACCACATCGTCGGGCGTCTTGGCGCTGGTCACCACGGTGGCGCGCACGCCGAACGTCGTCGTTGGATCGGGATTGTTGGCATACATGCCGCCGGGGATGGTCGCGACGGAATAATAGGGGTGTGCCTTCACCAGCGCGTCGACGGCCGGACCAGTCAGCGGAACGAGCTTGGCGCCGCACGCCGTGGTCGGATCCTGGATAGCGGCGGACGGATGCCCAACGCCGTAGAAGAAGCCGTCGATCTTGTTGTCGCAAAGCGCACTGCCCTGTTCGTCGGCCTTGAGCTCGGCGGCGAGCGAAAAGTCCTTCAATGTCCAACCCATCTGCTTCAACAGCTCTTCCATCGAGGACCGCGTTCCGGAACCGGGATTGCCGACATTGAAGCGCTTGCCCTCGAAATCCTCGAAGACTTTCACGCCGGCATCCGGCCGCGCCAGAACGGTGAACGGTTCGGGGTGGACCGAGAAGACCGCGCGCAAGTCCTTTATGGCCTTGCCGTCGAAAGGGCCGACGCCGTTATAGGCCTGAAACTGCACGTCGGACTGGGTAAGGCCGAAATCGAGGTCGCCGGTATTGATTGAGTTGACGTTGAAGACCGACCCACCCGTCGATTCGGTCGAGCAGCGTATGCCGGTCTTTTGTCTGTCTTTGTTCATGAGCCGGCAAATGGCGCCGCCCACGGCATAATAGACGCCGGTCACGCCACCGGTGCCGATGGTGACGAATTTCTGCTCCGCAAACGAAGGTGTGGCTGCCAGCAGACAGCCCGCCGCGCCGGCGGCTATTAACGTTTTCAGCAAATTACGCATTCGACTTCCTCCTGGTGGTGCCCCGGCCTTGCGCCGGGCTCTGGTCAGGCGCGTCCCGAAAAATCGGGAGCGCGCAAGGCTGCATCGACGGCATCGCCGAGCCGTTCGACGATGGCGTCGATGTCCTGGCTGGTGGAAATGAACGGCGGCGCGAGCAGCACATGGTCACCGCGGGCGCCATCGATCGTGCCGCCCATCGGATAGACCATCAATCCGTTGTTCATCGCTTCGCGCTTGATGCGCGCGTTGAGTTTCAGCGCCGGATCGAAAGGCTCCTTAGAACCACGGTCCGCCACGAGTTCGATCGCCTGGAACAGGCCGCGGCCACGAATGTCGCCGACATGATGATGATTGCCGAAACGTTCCCTCAGGCGCCGCTCCAGATGCAGGCCCGTTGCCCTGACGTTGTCGAGCAGATGGTCGCGGCGGATCACCTCCTGGACGGCGAGCCCAGCCGCCGCGGCCATCGGATGGCCCATATAGGTGTGGCCGTGCTGAAAGAAGCCGGAGCCATTCGCGAAGGCGTCAAAGATATGCCGGCCGAGCAGCACGGCGCCGATGGGCTGATAGCCTCCGCCGAGTCCCTTGGCGATGGTCAAGAGATCGGGAACGACGCCTTCCTGCTCGCATGCGTGAAGCGTGCCGGTGCGGCCCATGCCGCACATCACCTCGTCGAGGATGAGCAGGACGCCGTAGCGGTCGCAAATCGTTCGGACGCGCTTCAGGTAATCAGCCACCGGCGGCACGGCTCCGGCAGTCGCGCCGACCACCGTTTCGGCGACGAAGGCGATGACCTCGCCGGCGCCGAGTTCGAGTATCTTGTCCTCAAGGGCCTGCGCCGCTCGCGCAGCGTACTCGGCGTCGCTTTCGCCGGGCAGTTGATAGCGATAGGCGAAGCACGGATCGATGTGGTGCGTTTCGATGAGCAGCGGGTGAAACTGCCGCCGCCGCCATTCATTGCCCCCTGCAGCGAGCGCGCCGAGCGTGTTGCCGTGATAACTCTGGTGGCGGGCGATGACGTGGCGGCGCTGCGGCTCGCCTTTTTCCACGAAATACTGCCGCGCCATCTTCAGCGCGGCCTCGACGGCCTCCGATCCGCCGCTGACGAGATAGACATGGCTGATACCAGCGGGTGCATCTTCAACGAGGCGGTCGGCCAGCCGCTCGGCAATCTCGGTGGTGAAGAAACTGGTATGGGCATAGGCAATGCGGTCGAGCTGATCACGCAGCGCCGCCATGACATCTGGATGGCCATGGCCAATGCACGAGACGGCCGCGCCGCCCGATGCATCGATGTAAGCGCGGCCGTCGCTGTCGAATATTCGGATGCCCTTGCCGCCCACTGCGAAGGGGAGCGAGCCTTTGATGGTGCGGTGGAGCAGATGGGTCATTTCTTGCCCAGGCGCGGTTTGAGGTGAACGTTGAGCGCTGCGTGATGCTCATCGGTACGTCGCAGTTCCGCCAGGACCTGCTCGCCGCCGTGGCCGGCAAGGAGCGCAGCCAGAATTTCCGCGACAGCAAAGGCCGGCGCCATGGTGTGGAAGAAGGACGGACTTTGCGTCGGCACGAGGATGACCTTCGTTGCGATCTGGGCGAGCGGCGCCACCTCGCTGTCCGTGATCGCAATGACCGGAACACCGCGTCTGGCGGCATATTCGGCGATCTCCACCGTCTGGCGCGTGTAGGGGAGCACGCTCGCCACCAGCAGCACGTCGTCGGGGGTGGCGCGGCCTATCGCGTCGGCGCCGGTTGCGGCAACGCCGTCGAGCAGCACCGATCGATTGCCGACGAGCGACAGGACGTAGTGCACGTGCCAGGCGACGGGGTGACTGGAGCGCAGGCCGAGGCAATAGATCCGCCGCGCCGACGAGAGGCAACTCGCGGCCGCCACGATCTGATCCAGAACCTCCGGCCTCGAAAGCCGGTCGATATGGGCGGCGAGCGCATCCATCATCTCGGCGGCCTGGCCACGATCGCCCCTGAGCTTCTGGCTGAGCACCTGGATCCCGGCTTTTCCGGCAAAGCCCTGGTATCCGCTCCGAACCGCTGCCGCGTAGGTATCGCGTATGACGTCGTAACCTTCGAAGCCGAGATGCTTGGCGAGACGCGTCATCGTGGCCGGCTGCACGCCTGCCTGCCGCGCCTGTTCGCGCATCGAAAGAAGGGCCACATCGCTCGGATGGTCGAGCATGTAGCGCGCTGCGGCCTGCAGCTGCGTCGACATGCCGTCGAACTCTGCGATGATGCGTTCCGTCAAAGGCCCCTGACCCATCAAGGCAGTCTGGCGCGCCTCAATCCTATTTGCAACAAGTGATTCACAAGGTATCGTAATGATCCAATTGTCTGATCACGGCATGATGTCCCGATCCTCGCACAAGCCGGTTGCCATTGCCGTTGCGCCGAATGGCGGCCGGCGCACCAAGGCCGACCATCCGGCCTTGCCCATGACGCCTGCCGAACTCGCTCGAGCGGCGGCCGAGTGCCTCGAGGCGGGAGCAGCAATGATCCACCTCCACGTGCGCGACCGGCACGGCCAGCACATTCTCGATCCTGACGCCTATCGGGCTGCCATCCTTGCCGTTCGCCAAGCAGTCGGAGACGCGATGGTGGTGCAGATCACAAGCGAGTCGCTTGGCGCCTACGAGCCTGGAAGGCAGATGGACGTGGTGCGCGAGGCCAGACCCGAGGCGGTGTCGCTCGCGCTGCGTGAGCTTGTCCCCGGCAGAGATGCCGAGTCAGATTTTGCGGCGTTCCTGGCTTGGCTGAAGCGTGAAAGCATAATGCCGCAGATCATCCTTTATGAGCCTGACGAGGCTTTGAATCTGCTCGACCTGCACCGGCGCGGCCTGATCCCCTGGGATCACATTCCCGTGCTTCTGGTTCTCGGCCGCTATACGGCGTCACAGCAATCTGCCCCGAACGACCTGCTGCCGTTTCTTTCGCCCGGCATTCCACGCTTCCGGTCGTTCATGGTCTGCGCCTTCGGTCGTGACGAGGCTGCTTGCGTATGCGGGGGAGCATTGTTTGGTGGAGACGTCCGCGTCGGGT
Organism: Mesorhizobium sp. CA6; assembly: GCF_020165035.1. Lineage (NCBI taxonomy): Bacteria > Pseudomonadati > Pseudomonadota > Alphaproteobacteria > Hyphomicrobiales > Phyllobacteriaceae > Mesorhizobium > Mesorhizobium sp. CA6. The sequence goes on from NZ_JAIUHI010000009.1 coordinate 187,377, forward strand.
TCGAAAACAATCTTCTGCTGCCGGACGGTTCGATGGCGGCATCGAATTCGGTTCTGGTCGATACCGTGGCGCAGCAGTTGCGGGGATTTGGGCGCCCAATACGGTCGGCCGCCTCGTTACGCGATGCCTGGCAGGCTGGAGACGGCAACGAACAGCTTTGAAAGCCATTGCCGGGCCACTCCGCTCCGGTCGTCAAGCAGGCGCTCAACTCTACTCGGCCTGAATTCGGCCTCGTTGATGAGACAGGGGAAGGCGATGAGGGGAGCTCAGCGCAGCTAGGTTTCGGCGGTCTTGGCGTCCTGCGCGCCAGTATCCCGATGGTGCTCCGAAAATTGACGTCGTGGCTCGATCAGCGCTTGCGGCGAGCTTTCTCCGAGGAATTCCAGAACGCCGGCACGGGCGCGGTTGAGGCGGCTTTTGACGGTGCCGACAGCGCAACCGCAGATCTCCGCCGTTTCTTCGTAGCTGACGCCCAGCACGCCGATCAGCATCAAAACCTCACGCTGATGGGACGGCAGCTTCTGGATGGCTTGATGCACTTCCCTGCTTTGCACGGACCATTCCTGGGAGGGTTCCGAAATCGGCCGGCTGGAGGCGCAGTCGAGCAGCCCGGGCGCCTCCCTGGCCGCCGCTTTGACACGCGTGTAGTGCGTGTTGCGCATGATGGTGAAGAGCCAGGATTTCAGGCGCGTGCCCGGTTCAAACTTGTCCAGATTGGCAAGTCCTTTGGTCAACGTCTCCTGCACCAGATCGTCGGCATCGTCGGGCACGCGACAGAAGGTTCGGGCAAAAGCCCGCAAGGCAGGAATGAGAGCGACGATCGAGATCTCACCGGCGTCAGGCTTCGCAAACTTATGCTCCGTGGCTGACAAATTTCCGGGCCCCGGCAAGTAGGAGTGGATGAGATGCAGACCTATGGAAATGCCTGGGGAAAAGGAACGTTCCTATGTCCTGTTGCGTAGCGCAATTTTGACCGAACCGACCGGTCGGACGGAACGAGCGATCCAGCCTTAGATATTCCGCGACTATGCCGTGCCCGTGGAAAACTGTTGCCAAGGTTCCCGAGATCGCCGTTTCGTCATTGCGCATCGTTTGCTTCGGCCAGTTGGGCCGCCTTTTCGGCCGTGAACGACATCGCTGTCATCACGCGGCATTACAAAAAGGCACAAATCCGTGAACACAGCCTGATCGGCTGAAATCGCCCAACTCGCGCCACATTGGCGGCTGCAATTTTCTCCCCGCTAAATGCCTCCAAGGCGTTGCAAGGAAACAAAATTTTCGGTTTATGAGCGGGAGGTATGCATGATTCCTGCGGGTATTTGCGCGCCCTTTTCGACCCCGACAACTTGGATCGCAGCAGGCCTGACGGCAATCGGCCTGGCTTCAACAGCGCCCCAGGCACACGCACAGTCCGCCGCGAGTGCCGCTGCTCAGTCGCCGACCGGCTTATGGCTGACCACGCCCTATCCGGAGTTCTCGGCCCAGGCCGGGAAGAACGTCAGCGTGCCCTTGAAGCTGGCTAACCGCGGACTGCCGCCTCAACGCGTCGAGTTCGGAGTCGATGGCCTGCCTGGTGGCTGGAAGTGGGAGATCGACGGCGCCGGCAAACCCGTTACGGCGGCAATCGCTGATCCTGATGGCACGGTGGGCCTGACGCTAAAATTGACGCCGCCTGAAGGCGATATCGGCAAAGGGGTCAACTTTGCCGTGTCCGGCAAGACCTCCGCCGAGGGTTTGAAATTGCCGATGGCGATGACGCTCACCAAGACCGAGCCTGCAAAGCTGACGCTGGAACCCAAGCTCCCGGCGTTGCGCGGCACCGCCAAATCGGCTTTCGACTTCCAGGTCGACATCAAGAACGACGGCCAGGAGGATTCGACCGTCAACCTACTTTCGAAGGCGCCACCCGGCTTCCAGGTGACCTTCAAGCAGGGCTACGGCTCGCAGGAACTGACCAGCTTGCCGCTGAAGGCGGGAGAATCGAAAACGCTGTCCGTCAGCGTCCAGCCGCCCGACAACGCCCAGGCGGGCCAGTATCCGGTGGCCGTAGCCGCCAGCGGCGGCGCCGCCAGCGCCGATACCAAACTGCTGCTCGACATCACCGGCAGGCCATCCGTTTCTCTTTCAGGTCCCCAGGGCCGGCTTTCGGGCGATGCCACGGCGGGTCAGGAGCGCACCTTCACATTCACACTGTCGAACAGCGGGTCGGCCCCTGCCCGCGATCTGAAGCTTTCCGCAAGCCCGCCAGCTGGCTGGAAAGTCACCTTCAATCCTGAGAAAGTCGACGAGATCGCACCAGGCGGAACATCCGACGTCGGCGTCTCAATGACACCTTCGAACCAGGCGATCGCCGGCGACTATATGGTCTCGGTCCGCGCCAATGGAGATGGCGCATCCGATAGCGCCAATTTCCGGGTGACGGTGCGCACATCCACGCTTTGGGGCGTGACTGGCCTCGGGGTTATCGGCGCCTCTGCGCTGATGCTCGCCTTTGCCGTAACGCGGTATGGACGCCGATGACGACGGTCATAGAAGCGCGCGGCCTTATTAAGCGCTACGGTCGTTTCGCGGCGGTTGATGGCATCGATCTCACTGTCGAGAAGGGCGAGGTCTTCGGCTTGCTTGGACCTAATGGTTCGGGAAAGACCACCGCGATCCTCTTGCTTCTCGGACTCACTGAGCCGACTGCCGGTTCGATCAGCGTTCTCGGACTCGATCCGTTGCGCCAGCCGCTGGCCGTCAAACGGCGGGTCGGCTACCTGCCGGACCAGATCGGCTTTTATGATCATCTGACCGCATGGGAAAATCTCGCCTACACCGCAAGGCTTGCGGGCCTCATATCGAAAGAGGCCGACGAGCGCATCGCCGGCGCCCTCGGCAGGGTGCGGCTCGAGGAGGCCGCCAATCGCCGCGTCGCGACTTTCTCGCGCGGCATGCGCCAGCGGCTCGGGCTGGCGGAGGTGCTGGTCAAACAGGCCGACATCGCCATTCTCGACGAGCCGACTTCCGGTCTCGACCCGCAGTCGACCCAGGAGCTGCTGGACTTGATCCGCGAGCTGGCGGGCGAGGGCGTGACGTTCGTGCTGTCCTCCCATCAACTCGCGATGATGCAGACGATCTGCGGCCGGGTGGCCCTTTTCCGTAGGGGCCAAGTCGGCCTCGTCGGCCGGGTTGAAGATCTCACCGCCAACGTCCTCGGCGGCACGTTCAGGATCGAAGTCGAAATCGAGAATGCGGATCTGGTGAAGGTCCTGGCCGGGGTGCGGCACGTGTCCGGCCTGACGCCCTTGCAGGACCGCCGCTGGCGCATCGACGCCGACGCGGACGTAAGGGCAGACGTTGCGCATCATATCGTTGGCGCCGGCGGAGCACTTCATTCCATAACCATGCGCCAGGCCACTCTCGACGAGGTCTATGTTCGCTTTTTCGAGGGAGAAAACCATGACGTCGCGGCGTGAAGGATCGCCATTTGCCGGCCTGTCGACGATCGCGCTCAAGGAAGCAGCCGATCATATGAACAGCATTCGCATTCATCTGTTGATGGTCCTGGTGCTCCTCACCGCCGTCGGCTCGGTCTATGCCGCGATCGGGCAGATCAAGGCCACAGTCGGTGAGGACCAGTTCCTCTTCCTGCGCCTTTTCACCACCGCGCAACAACCATTGCCATCGTTCGTATTCTTCCTCGGCTTCCTGGTGCCTCTGGTGGCTATTGCTCTTGGCTTTGACGCCATCAATGGCGAATACAATCGCCGCACGCTGTCGCGCGTCCTGTCACAGCCGATCTATCGTGACGCGCTTCTTACCGGCAAGTTCCTGGGCGGTTTGTTGGTGATCGCCATATGCTTGCTGGCTCTCTGGCTGCTAGTGACCGGTCTTGGCATGCTCCTGCTGGGGCTGCCACCGAGCGGTGAGGAGATCACCCGCGGTGTTGCCTTCCTGTTCGCCTCATTCGTTTACGCCGGCGTCTGGCTGGCGGTAGCGATGGCCTTCTCCACAATCGTCAAATCGCCGGCAACGTCGGCGCTTTGCGCGCTCACGGCATGGCTGCTGTTCACGGTGTTCTGGCCCATGCTGGCGCCGCTTATTGCCGGAGCCGTCGCGCCGGTCGACCCGCTCGATCCCTTGACGGCAGTTCATCAGATCGATGTTCAGCAGGCCATCGCACGCATCTCGCCCAACACCCTCTACGGAGAAACCACGCTGGCCCTGCTCAATCCGGCAACGCGTTCGCTCGGTCTGCTGTTTACCGATCAGTTGAGCGGGGCCCTGATGGGCGCCCCCCTGCCCTTTTCGCTGAGCGTCGCCCTCATCTGGCCGCAGGTCGCCGGCATGATCGCAGCACTTCTGGTGCTGTTCACCATCGCCTACGTTTCATTCCAGAGGCAGGAGATTAGAGCGTAAGAGCCGCTGATGAACGGGCTTTGTCTAAGATGAAAGCTTATGATCCCTGCATGAATGGCCGCAGCCGGACCATTTTAAAGTCCGTACTGTACAGCCAAACCTTACTAAAGATTCATGCACTGGAAATGACATCGTAATGTTCCCCTCTCTATTCTTCTTAAACAGGACGTCCTTCAGGGCACAATCTTGAAGAGGATACGAGATCATGAAAAATTCCCCTAGCATGTCTTCCAGCACCCGCAAGCGCCTGTTGGCCGCCGTCGCTTCCCTGGCCGTTATCGGTGCGGTCGGCGCGGGCGCGCTTGCCACCGGCACCGCGCCCGTGCTGGCCGATGCCGTGCGCGTCGAAGCCCCGCAGATGCCGAGTTTCGCCGATCTCGTCGAGCACGTCTCGCCGGCGGTCGTCAGCGTCAGGGTCAAGGCCAAGATCCAGCCGACCGCCGACGACGGCTCTGACTACCAGGAGGGTTTCGACAATCTACCCCCGCAGCTGCGCCGCTTCTTCAAGGAATTCCGCGGCTTCGGCGACCAGGGCGGCCCGTTCGGCATGCGTCGCTTCGACCACCGCGACCATGGCAATGGCCAGCCGCGTCCGATCGCTCAGGGCTCGGGCTTCTTCATCTCCGAAGACGGCTATCTCGTCACCAACAACCACGTCGTCTCGGAAGGCTCCGATTTCAGCGTCGTCACCAATGATGGCAAGGAGCTCGACGCCAAGCTGATCGGCACCGATCCGCGCACCGACCTTGCCGTGCTCAAGGTCGATGGCGGCGGCGATAAGTTCACCTATGTCGACTTCGCCGACGATTCCAAGGTCCGCATCGGCGACTGGGTGGTCGCCGTCGGCAATCCGTTCGGCCTGGGCGGCACTGTCACCGCGGGCATCGTCTCGGCCCGCGGCCGCGACATCGGCGCCGGCCCCTATGACGACTTCATCCAGATCGACGCCCCGGTCAACCGCGGCAATTCAGGCGGCCCGACCTTCAACCTCAACGGCCAGGTGGTCGGCATCAACACCGCCATCTTCTCGCCGTCGGGCGGCAGCGTCGGCATCGCCTTTGACATCCCGGCCTCGACCGCCAAGCAGGTCGTCCAGGACCTGATGAAGAGCGGCTCGGTCCAGCGCGGCTGGCTCGGCGTCGAGATCCAGCCGGTCACCAAGGACATCGCCGAGTCGCTCGGCCTGAAGTCGGACAAGGGCGCGCTGGTGTCGAGCGCCCAGGATGGCGGGCCGGGCAAGAAGGCGGGCATCGTCGCCGGTGACGTCATCACCCAGGTCGACGGCAAGGATGTCGCCTCGCCGAAGGAGCTCGCCCGCATGATCGGTGCGTTCGCGCCGGGCAAATCGGTCGACGTCACCGTCTGGCGCAACGGCAAGGACGAGACGGTCAAGGTCGATCTCGGCACGCTGCCCGCCAGCGACAAGCAGGCCTCGAACGACGACAGCAACAAGCAGTCGGCGCCCGCCGCCAAGCCCGACAAGCTCGCCGATCTCGGCCTGACCGTCACGAAGTCCGACAACGGCAAGGGCCTCGTGGTCACCGACGTCGATCCCGACAGCGAGGCGGCCGACCGCGGCATCCAGCCCGGCGACGTCATCACCTCGATCAATTCGAACGAGGTGAACACCACCGACGACGTGTCCAAGGCGATGACCGATGCCGCCAAGGCCGGCCGCAAGGCCGTGCTGATGCAGATCACCCGCGACGACTCGAACCGCTTCGTGGCGCTGCCGGTCGGCAAGGGCTGAGGCATCAACGTTCAGATTTTCCCTGCGGCGGTATCAACACCCCCGAACCGCCGCCGGGAAAACGTAAGCCAGATGTGCTCTGTGCTCCCCCAAGTCGCCAGGGGCCTGCAAGATCTCTCAGGATTGCGGACAGATCTCTCGATTTGCCCAAAGCGGGAGCTAATTGGTAGCCTATCGGCTGATGACAGTGCAAATACCTCATGCCGATGAGAACCGCCGGCATGACGACGCCGGCCAGCAGCTCTCCGCAGCGAGCCGCCCCGGTCCTGTCGAGGCTCATTCAGCGGAGCCTGGAAGGAACCATCCCTCTGATGGAACTTTGCCACAGCGACCCAGTTTGGCTCTGCATGGTCCCTTCCCCCGAAACTTCGCAGCTGTCCACACGTTCGGCCCAACAGGTGTTTGAGGATCATCTCCGGCTGAGGCTGCAAGGTCGTCTCGAGGAGGATCTGGCGCGCAACTACGCCGCTGACGTTGTTCTCCTTACAGTCAACTCGAATGACTGTGGCCATGACGCGCTCCGGAACTCGGCAAGAAGGTTGAGAGATCAACTGCCCGGGGCGAAATTCGAGTTGATCAAGAAGCAAGTGCGTGAGCGCTTCGCATTGCTTATCTGGCGTGCGAGTTCCGAGCGCTTCGACGCTGCGGACGGTGCCGATACCTTCTTCATTCAGGACGGTTTGATCCGTCTTCAAACGATCCACTATAGGCTCCTGTTGAGCGCGGACTATTAAGGCGTTGGAGGCGCGCGGAACTCCTTCTGAGTGGATTGGTTGCACGTTGGTAACGACGAAAGCAGTGGCAATGGCAGGTCCGAAGACGCGCGAAGCTCATCATGCCGGAGAGGTGGTCGATATAAATTCGGCGACCATTGACGAACTCATGGCGGCTGGAGGGCTCCACCTCGCGCAGGCAAGTGCAGTTATCGAGGCCAGGCCGCTCGCGAGTTGGCGGGAAGTTGCGCGGCTCCCCGGATTTGACCCAGAAACGATCAGTCGCCTGAGAGCAGGCAGACTAGAGATTCGAACGCTGTAGTTCCCGCTCGTCGAGGTGCCCGACGGCGCCGGTGAAGTCGGGTGGTGGTCCTGAGCAGCAAGACCGTTACGCGCGCGGACGACCGCCCCCGACAGGCACTGCCGGTGAGGATCTCCGAAGAGCAGTTCTACCGCGCCATGCACGAGGGGCTGGCCGCCGATGGCCGGCGGTTTACCCGGCCTTTCCTTATCCCTCGTTCACCAAGGTGAGGCGCGAGGACGTCGACGACATCCGCGCTTACCTGCGTACGCTCACGCCGGCGCGGGCCGAACCGCGCGACAACGAATTTATCTGGCCACTCAATCACAGGACTGCCATGGCCGCTTGGAACGGCCTGTTTTTCACGCCCGGCGAATTCCAGCCCGGCAAGGACCAGTCTGCCGAATGGTATCGCGGGGCCTACCTGGCAGAGGGGCCAGGCCATTGCGGCCTGCCATACGCCCAAGAATATTCTCGGCTCGTCGAAGACGTCGGATGCCTTCCAAGGCGCGGAGGTGCAGAACTGGTTCGCGCCCAACCTGACGGGCGACAAACGCACCGGCCTGGGCTCCTGGAGCGAAGAGGACATCGTGGCCTTCCTCAAAACAGGCCACAATGCCCGCACGACCGCCTATGGTCCGATGGGCGCAGTGATCAAGGACTCCACGTCGAAGCTCACGGACCAGGATCTGCAGACAATCGCCACCTTCCTCAAATCCTGGCCTGCCTTCACCCCCAATTCTGCTGGGAATGCCGATCAGAAGATGCTCAGCGCCGGAAAAGCAATTTACGGGGATGATTGCGCTGCATGCCACCAGCTCGGCGGCGAAGGTGTCGAAGGTGCGTTCCCGTCGCTGAGGGTCGACGCGGTCGTGCAATCAGAACAACCGCTGTCGATGCTTCGCCTCATTCTGAACGGTGGCCATGCCGCAGCGACACCGAAGAACCCCAATGACAAAACGATGCCGTCGTTCGGGTGGAAGTTGTCGGACGATCAGATCGCGGCGCTCGCCACTTATGTTCGTAACGCCTGGGGCAACCAGGCCGCTCCGGTGACTGCGGAAACGGTCCGGAAACTGCGCAGCTCCACCGACAGCGTCACGGGCGCTTACTGACCTGGCGCGCTGCTCTCCGACACCCTCTCATTCGCGAGATGGCGTCGCTGATGCCGCCGATCAGAGGGCTAGGGGCGATCGGTTTTTACCCGAAGGCGCACTCACCTTGACCGCCATATCGCCATCGAAAACGGGCTTTTCGTTCTAACGCCTGGTGCCCGCGAAAGTAGTTGGAACAACCGCCTGCTGTGACAGTTGGGGCGTGTCTCCGGGAATTGGGTGCCGGCAGAAACCGCGTCAGCTCTCGGAGACCTGATCCAAGATTTCCACGCGCGTCTTGTTGGACGCACTGTCCCAAACACGTGACCAACCATTGTGTTTTTTCCCGGTAGATTCGAATCACTGCGCCCGCTCCTCTGGTTGCCCGCAATGGCTACCCTGCCCGGCTGCGCGGGAGGCGTGCTCGATCCGCAGGGGCCGATCGGCGTCGGCAACCGCACCATCCTCCTGAACTCGCTCGCCGTGATGCTGGTCATCGTCGTCCCGACATTGATCGCGCTGCTGGCCTTTGCCTGGATGTTCCGCGCCACCAACCGCAATGCTCGCTACAATCCGCATTTCACCTATTCCGGCAAGATCGAGCTGATCGTCTGGTCAATCCCGACGCTCACAATCCTCTTCCTTGGCGGGCTGATCTACTACGGATCCCACCACCTCGATCCGCGCCGGCCGATCGAGTCCGGCCAGCGCCCCCTGGAAGTCCAGGTGGTGGCGCTCGACTGGAAATGGCTGTTCCTCTACCCAGACCAGCGTGTGGGAACGGTCAATCAGCTGGTCATTCCCGCGGGTGTTCCGGTCCATTTCAGGCTGACCTCGGCCAGCGTGATGAACACCTTCTTCGTGCCGCAGCTCGGCAGCATGGTCTATGTCATGAACGGCATGCAGACCGAATTGCATCTGCAGGCCGACCGCGAAGGCGATTATTTCGGCCTGTCGGCGCATTTCAGCGGCGACGGATTTTCCGACATGAATTTCCGTGTACGGGCGGTCTCGGCGGACGCGTTCGCCAGTTGGGCTTCATCGCTGCATGGCAAAGGCGTTCTGGACGCCGACGCCTATCGCGCGCTTGCCCGCCAGAGCATCAACATGCCGCCTGCCGCCTTCGGCCAGGTCGAACCGGGCTTGTTCGACGCGGTGCTGCGCCAGACCCTGCCGCCCGGACCGGGGCCGTCCGAAACCGCCGCCGGCGAGCCGCAGGTGAGCCCGAAGGTCGAGCCGAAGGCAGGGGCGCCGGCCACGACGCACCAGCCCAAAGAAGGAGGATGACGATGCTCGGCAAACTCGACTGGTCGGCCATTCCCTTCGACCAGCCCATCCCGCTCGGCGCAGCCCTGGTCGTCTTCCTGGCGGCCGCCGCGGTGCTGGTCTGGATCACGGTGAAAGGCTACTGGCCCTATCTCTGGCGCGAATGGATAACCTCGGTCGATCACAAGCGGATCGGCGTCATGTACATCGTGTTGGCGGCGCTGATGCTTCTGCGCGGCTTCGTCGACGCCATCATGATGCGCAGCCAGCAGGCGCTCGCCATCCATGGGCCGGGCTATCTGCCGCCGGAGCATTACGACCAGATCTTTTCCGCGCACGGCACCATCATGATCTTCTTCGCGGCGATGCCGTTCATGATCGGACTGATGAACTTCGTCGTGCCGCTGCAGCTCGGCATCCGCGACGTCGCCTTCCCGACCTTGAATTCGGTGAGCTTCTGGCTGACCGCGACCGGCGCATTGCTCGTCAACATTTCGCTCGTCGTCGGCGAGTTCGCGCGCACCGGCTGGCTGCCCTACGCTCCCCTTTCCGAGATGACCTATTCGCCAGGCGTCGGGGTCGACTACTATCTCTGGTCGATCCAGATCTCTGGCGTTGGCACGCTGCTCACCGGCGTCAACCTGGTGACCACCATCCTCAAGATGCGTGCGCCGGGCATGGGTTATCTGCGCATGCCGATGTTCTGCTGGACCTCGCTCGCTTCCAACCTGCTGATCGTCGCGGCCTTCCCGATCCTCACAGCCACGCTCGCGATGCTGACGCTCGACCGCTATCTCGGCTTCCATTTCTTCACCAACGAAGCCGGTGGCAACCAGATGATGTTCGTCAATCTCATCTGGGCCTGGGGCCATCCTGAAGTCTACATCCTCGTGCTGCCCGCCTTCGGCATCTATTCGGAGATCTTCTCCACCTTCTCGTCGAAGCCGCTTTTCGGATACCGCTCGATGGTGGCGGCGACGCTGTTCATCTGCATCGTCTCCTTCACGGTGTGGCTGCATCATTTCTTCACCATGGGCGCCGGCGCCGACGTCAACGCAGCCTTCGGCATCGCCACCTCGGTCATTGCCGTCGGCACTGGGGTCAAGATCTACAACTGGCTCTTCACCATGTATGGCGGGCGCGTGCGCTTCGACACGCCGATGTTGTGGGCGCTAGGCTTCGTCACCACCTTCATCATCGGCGGCATGACCGGCGTGCTGCTCGCCGTTCCGCCGGCCGACTTCATGCTGCACAATTCGCTCTTCCTGGTGGCGCATTTCCACAATGTCATCATCTCGGGCGTGCTGTTCGCCGCCTTTGCCGGCTTCACCTATTGGTTCCCGAAGGCCTTCGGCTTCCGCCTGCACGAGGGCTGGGGCAAGGCGGCATTCTGGATCACCCTTGCCGGCTACCTGCTGGTCTTCGTGCCGCTCTATGTCGTCGGGCTGCTCGGCATGACCCGCCGGCTCCAGCACATTGACATGGACCTCTGGACGCCGTGGCTGATGGTCGCGGCCTTCGGCATTGCGGTGATGATCGTCGGGGCAGGCTGCCAGATCACACAGTTGATCGTATCGATCAGGGACCGCAACGCCCTGCGCGACGAGACGGGCGATCCCTGGGATGGACGCTCGCTTGAGTGGTCTACGCCCTCGCCGCCACCCGTGTTCAACTATGCGCGGCTGCCGCATGTCGAAAATGAGGAGCCTTATTGGACCATCAAGCAAAGGGCTGCCGACGAGCAGACGCCGGAGAGCAAGGGCGACTATGAACCGATCGAGATGCCGCGCAACAGCCCGACGGGTTTCGTCAGCGCCTTCTTCAGCACGCTGATCGGCTTCGCGCTCATCTGGCACATCTGGTGGCTGGCCATAGTCGGCTTCGTCGGCGCCTATATCACTTTCGTCGTGTTCGCGTGGCGCGAGCATGGCGATTATGAGATTCCCGCCAGCGAGGTCGAACGCATCGATCGCGGCAGCCGGGCGGCGCAGCTTGCCTGGATGCGCAGGCGGGAGCGTCCGGCATGAGCGACATCACGGCTGGCAGCGCACCGCGCGATCCCTATCGGCTGGGCCGCGGCCACGGCGATGGCCTGTTCTCGGCGACCGGCCATGGCGAAGGCGGACCGGCGTCGAAGTTCGTCACCGTAGCCTATGGATTCTGGATCTTCCTCCTGTCCGACATCATCATGTTCTCGGGCTTCTTTGCGGCTTACGCTGTCCTCTCCAAGGCGACGGCCGACGGACCGACAGGCAAGGACCTGTTCGAGCTCACGCGCGTTGCGGCGCAGACGGGTCTGCTGCTCACGTCGAGCTTCACCGGTGGCCTGGCAATGCTCGCGACGCGTCGCCGGTCGATGGCTGCCGCGCAATTCTGGCTGCTTGTCACCGGTTTGCTCGGCGCGGCCTTCCTGTTCCTGGAAGTGCAGGAATTCGCAACGATGGTGAACGAGCAAGCCGGCCCCTCGCGCAGCGCCTTCCTTTCCGCCTTCTTCGCCCTCGTCGGCTGCCACGGCACTCATGTGGGCCTCGGTCTGCTGTGGCTCGGCACAATGATGGCTCAGCTTTGGGTGAAGGGATTCCGGCCCGAGATCTTGCGCCGGGTGCATTGCTTCAGCCTGTTCTGGCACGCGCTGGACATCATCTGGGTCGCCATTTTCACGCTGGTCTATCTCCTGGGAGCATCATCATGAGCGAAACGGAAAGTCGCAATGACCAGGAGCTCGATCATCGCGACGCGGCACCGGGTGAAGAGCGCGCCGAGGAGCATGAGCTCGCGGGGGGCCTTACGGGTTATCTGCTCGGCTTCGGTCTGGCGATCCTGTTGACGGTCGCCTCCTTCCTCGCCGCGCAGACCGACGTGATCTACCAGCCGGCGGTGATCTCAGCCCTGACGGTGCTCGCCATCGCGCAGATGGGCGTGCACCTCGTCTTCTTCCTGCACGTCACCACAGGACCCGACAACACCAACAATGTCCTCGCCCTCGCCTTCGGCGTTCTGATCGTCGCCCTCGTCGTGCTCGGTTCCGTGTGGATCATGACTCACCTCAGCCAGAACATGGCTTCGATGAGCGCCCACCAGGCCCATATGATGCCCTGATGCGACAGGCGGCGGACTGTCAGACAGCGCGGCCAACTCATGTCGATGTGGGGAACAAACCGGCGCGTCTTCGGTTGGGAAATCGCAACGGAGACAAGTCGATGAAAACGTTCGCTCTGACGGTCGCGGCGGTTATGCTTGCATTGCCGGCCTTGGCCCAATCAACCTCGACCACGGAAAAGACCGGCGTGAATTCGGTTCTGGGCGTTGCCCCGTCGACACAGGATTTCGTTACCGAAGCAGCCACCAGCGACATGTTCGAGATCGAGTCCAGCAAGCTCGCGCTCGAACGGTCCGACGATGCAACGAAGGCCTTTGCCAAGCAGATGGTCGCCGACCATGAGAAGACCACCGCCGATCTGAAAGGCCTCGTGACCAGCGGAAAGGTGAAAGCCACGCTTCCGACGGCCATGACCGACAAGCAGCAGTCGACCCTCAACGATTTGAAGGCGCTGCAGGGCAATGACTTCACCAAGCAGTACCACTCCGATCAGGTCGATGCGCACAAGGATGCGGTCGATCTCTTCAAGCGCTACAGCGAGGGCGGCGACCAGGCCGATCTAAAGGCATGGGCAGCGGCCACATTGCCGCATCTGCAGCATCATCTGGACATGGCCAACGGACTTAACAAGTAAACCTGCCCGGGCTTGGCGATGGCGTAGGCACATTCAGCATCTCGCGCCCCAGAACCTAGATTGCCCTCACCCGTTCGCAGTCATGGCAACGTTGCAGCTTCGAGAAGCGCTGACCGGCACCTTGACTTCCCGACCGGGGGCCCTTTTTGGTTTTGGGGCTGCGCGGTTTCTTGATCTATCTTCGAGCGCAAAGCGTCGCTCGACCATGGCGACCCGGCCCGACACCCGATCGGCGGTGGCTCCCATACGTCACGCAACGTAGCGCGGGAGAACCCCCGAACAGGTGTCGGGCGTGCGCCGCCGAGACTTGGCCGCGCTCTCGCTAGCCGATCTTCCGAATTTCAAGTAGCCCCACACCAGCACCGTTCCGAAAAGCGCGGCAACGGGCCAGACGACGTTCATGATCCACATCGGCTGCGGACGGCGCGTCTCATCCCATCCAATCCAGCCTGCCACCAGAATGCCGCTGACACACCGGGCACATGCAGCCAGATGGGTACCATGTCGTTCCGGAGCTTTCGCAAATCTAATTCCGGTGGCGTTTGCAAGCCGAATCCAGCTTGCGATCGCATCATCACCTAGGTCTTGCACCGGCAATCGATCGCCCACCACGCCGGGGATCTCGTTGTCACGGTGCAGCCGGGAGAACGGCAGATGCAACGCAGCGGCCGGGCGGTTTCGTTGACGAGTGCTCACGCTTTGGGGGCCAAGCGCCTAAAAGGATTGCGGCCGGATTTGTTCAGAGACGACACTCGAGCTGTCGTTTTGCAAGGCATCGAACAGAGACAGCAATGGCACTGTCCCGGCGCAAGCCTGGGGCGGAAGTTCGATACTAAAGATGCGAGCGCTTCAGCATGCTTGGGGCCGGAAGAAAATGTCAAATAAACTTGAGCGCTCAAGCGGAACAAACGCAATCCTCTCTGGTTCGCCCTCTATAGAACACTGTCGGGAGGAACTCATGTTAACTCGTTCTACAATCATCAGCGGCTCTGTCGCGTGCCTGCTCCTGGCCCAACCCGTCGGCTCAGCTGTCGCGGCGCCAGCCCCTATCTTGAGCGCCCCAGTCCCTTCTTATGTGACGCATGCGCGGTACCGGCATGGCCATCGTTTCATACTGCGGCGAAACCATGCATACTGGCATGGCCACAGAGGCTACCGGCATTATCGGCCGGGTTATCGCCGATACAATGGATGGTGGTTTCCACCGGCGGCATTCGCCCTGGGTGCCATTATCGGCGGCGCCCTCAGCCAGCATGGTCCCGTATCCAGCCGGCACATCCAATGGTGCTATGACCACTACCGGTCCTACCGGGCATCGGACAATACTTTCCAGCCCTACCACGGCCCTCGCCGGCAGTGCCGATCCCCTTATGAATAGGCTTGTAGACCGCCAAGATCAGCTGGTGCCCCTCAGGCCAAGCAAGTGTGGAGCCGAGACGTGACTCGCGGAATAGCAATTGCCCTGATTGTTGTCGTCGTCCTGTTCGCCGGCTTTCTCGTGCTTCGGGGCGCAGGCTCTTCCGCGGGCGGATCGGGCGGAGAGACCCCGCACGCCCTCGATACGCGCCCATAGCGGCAAGTTCGTCTTGCCTGGCGCACATTGCCCTTCGCCCCGCCGCGGGTCGGGGCCGATAAATCATTTCCAACAGGAGGCTGCCCGATGTATCGGCTTGTGCTTTCGGCAATCATCATATTGACAGGCGCTGTCCTTGTCCTCGGAGGCCTCTGGTTGGCTGCCCTGGGCGGTAGCTGGTTCTACGTCGTGCTGGGTGCGATGCTCGCCGCATCCGGGGCGTTGATCGCCATGCGCAGACCGGCTGGAGCGGGCCTTTACGCGGTTACCATCCTGGTCACGCTGTGTTGGGCCTTATGGGAAGTCGGCTTGAACTGGTGGGCGCTAGCACCGCGGGGCGGGCTGTTGCTCGTTCTCGGTATCCTCGTGCTCCTGCCGGCCATCGTAAACGCGTTCAATGGGCGCTATCGGATCACGGCCGGGTTTGACGCAAACAATGCAGCGCTGGCCGCGGTCATCGTGTTGGCGGCGGCTGTCGGCATCTATTCGATGTTTCAGGATCCAGACGACGTTTCCGGCACATTCAATCAGGAACGCATGGCGGCAGCGGCGGCGGCAACGGACGGGGGAATTCCGCCCGGACAATGGGTTGCCTATGGCCGCACCTCAATGGGCCAGCGCTTCTCGCCGCTCGCTCAAATCACGCCGGCGAACGTCGACAAGCTAAAAGTCGCGTGGACCTACAAGACCGGACAGATCCGTGACCAGAACGATCCCCAGGAAACGACCTATGAGGTCACTCCGCTTATGGTCAACGGCACGGTGTATATTTGCACTCCGTTCAGCACGGTGATAGCCCTCGATCCCGAGACGGGCAAAGAGAAATGGCGGTTCGACCCGAAGCTCAAGCAGCCGCCTCGGGACACCACCCAGCATATGACCTGCCGAGGCGTGGCCTACCAGGAGGCCACACCGGCCGACCTGCCGCCGGAAGTCTCTCTCGCACCTGACTCGGCCGCGGCCGGCGCACAGGCTGCAGCCGATCTCCAACAGAGCGTCGACGAGGTGACGACCCAGGCCGCTGGCGTACCGCAGAATGTGGTGACCGGACACGCGCAAGCTGGAGCTCCCAATCCGGCGGTCAACCGCGAGCAGCCCCCGGCTCACGTGACCCTGAGCGCCGACTGCATGAGGCGACTTTTCGTCCCCACGTCGGATGGCCGGCTGATCTCGATCAGCGCCGACACCGGCAAGCTTTGTCCCGGTTTCGGCGGTTCAGACGGCACGGTCAACCTGTGGGCCAACATGCCCAACGTGACGCCCGGCTCGTTCTATTCGACGTCTCCTCCAGTTGTCGCTGGGAATCTGATCGTCGTCACGGGCGCCGTCAACGACAACGTGGCGACGACCTCACCGTCAGGCGTGATCCGGGCCTTCAACGCCTATACGGGGGCACTGGTTTGGAACTTCGACAGCAAGAACCCGGATGCGACCGCTCCAATTCCCAACGGCCAGACCTATTCCCACAATGCCCCAAATTCGTGGAGTGTCGCCAGCTACGACCCCAAGCTCGGGCTGATCTATTTTCCAATGGGGAACGAGTCGCCCGATCAGTTCGGCGCCAACCGCGAGTCGAACACCGAGCGGTTTTCGTCGTCGATCGTGGCGCTGCGTGCGGACACGGGACGGGTGGCGTGGGTCTTCCAGACCGTTCATCACGACCTATGGGACTACGACGTGCCGGCTCAGCCGAGTCTGGTTGATCTGACGATCAACGGGCGAGAGGTCCCGGCTCTGGTGGCTCCCACGAAGCAGGGAGAGCTGTTCGTCCTGAACCGCCTTACCGGCGAACCCGTTTTGCCGGTCAAGGAGGAGCCTGCGCCGCAGGGCGCTGTCGGCGGCGATCATACAGCGCCAACACAGCCGCACTCCGCGGTGTCGTTCAGGCCAAAACCACTTACCGGAGCCGACATGTGGGGCGCCACCCCCATAGACCAGCTTTACTGCCGCATTCGCTTGCATCAACTCCGTTACGACGGTGCGTTCACCCCGCCTTCGCTCGGCGGCAGCATTGTCTATCCGGGCAACTTCGGTGTCTTCAACTGGGGCGCCATTGCCGTCGATCCACAACGCGACATTGCCTTCGCCATGCCGGTCTATCTGGCTTTCACCTCGCAGTTGCTGCCCCGGCCAGACGACACTACCCGCGTCGTCAGCAAGAAGGGCGCGCCGGTGTTCAATGAAAACTTCGGCGCTCCGTTCGCTGCCAAAATGGGCCCGTTCTACTCCTTCCTCAATCTACCGTGCCAGCGGCCACCGTGGGGGTATGTCGCTGGCGTGGATTTAAGAACGGGCGAGACGGTATACCGCCATGTCAACGGCACCGTTCGCGACCTCTCTCCTGTCCCGCTGCCGTTCAAGATGGGAGTGCCAGGCATTGGCGGCCCCATTGTCACCGCGGGCGGTGTCGCCTTCTTGAGCGGCACCATGGACAACTACGTTCGAGGCTATGATCTTCGCACAGGCCGAGAGATTTGGCGCGATCGCCTGCCGGCGGGTGGGCAGGCCACGCCGTCCACGTATCAAGCTGCGGATGGCCGCCAGTATCTGGTCGTGGTCGCGGGCGGTCATGGGTCGACTGGCACAAAGGCAGGCGATTCGATCATTGCCTACGCGCTGCCACGTTGACTGCTGCCCTTTCGGGCGTAAAGCGCGCTCCGAGCGACGTCCAGGCTCTGCGGTCGCCTGGGCGCATCCTCGGGCGCCGACTAGCCGGAGTCCGACGAGCTCGCGATTTGAGCGTTGAATAAGCCTTCTTCGTGCGATCCACCGAATGCCACTTCAACCTCTCGCTCGACGACCCCGCCCCAACAGGAGGAATAGGCCTGGCGGCTGGCCGGCATCCTCTCCGAACCGAGTTCAGGCGCATAGGCGCGCACCTGTTCCAGCAGCGCCTGCCAGGGCAGCCAGCCAATAATCCAAACCGGATTTGCATGAGGGCGGCTCAAGCAGAGGCAAGGAAACCGTCCCACGCCGCGAAATCGGGCCTCACGCACGTCGTCTTGAAGTGCCGCCTTCGCGTCGCGCCCGGCGAATTCATTCACGAAGCGGGCGTGATCGAACTGGTCGCGGGGCGAGCTTTGGCAAGCTCACGGGCAAGCTCGACCAGCACTTTGTCGCGCGCTACATTGCGCCCCTCGAGCATCAGTGCTCGCCGGACCTGACGCAGATAAAGATCGCCGGCGGCGGGCGACTGCAGCCCTATGGCCTTGACCGCAACGCAGGCAGGCCACGATGAGGCAGGTGGGTCTTTCACCCAGATCATCGGCTCGACGGGCATTCCAGTAACCGCGCTGGCCTGGATGCATAGCGGCGCCATCCTGTCGTGCGACGAGCGACCCGGTGCAACTTCGCGCGGAACTCTTCGGGAAACATCAGGACGAATGCAGCTTCGACGAGCGACGTGAACGCGCTACGAGCTGGTGAAGGATGTGAACAGAGCACGGGTTGCGACGCAAGACCCAAGCGACACCGGTGGCATCAGGCGGGCAGTCATCGATGAATTTGCCCCCGATGCCGCTCGGAGTTTCTGGTTGTGCGACAGGAGTCGCACAAACAGATGCAACAGCGGGAGCGCCGGATTGGCGCTCCCGCTGGACTGTCAGTCGAGCACTTTGACGATCGTGTGGGTTTCGGGATCAACGACCACGGTCCGATTGTCGATCACGGTGTATTCGTACTTCACGTTCGGCACTTTATGGAGTTCAACCTTTTCCGGCAGCGTGCTCCCGACTTTCAGTTCAACCCCCGGCAACTTGATGGAAGCCAGCGGTTCTTTCTTCACGTATTCGCGGATGGTCGTTTCCTGTTCCGGGGCCAGAACCACCGTATCCGCGATTGCGACGCTAATGCCCGACAAGAGCAACAGGCCGGCAACAGAGTTGGTGATCAACGTCTTCATTTCAATTCTCCTTCGTATGTGCCCCTTCTTCAACGCTGTCGGATGCAGCGGAACCGCCGACGGGCCTCTCGGCAATCCATGAATCAATGAGCTTGTCGCACCCATGTTTCGGCACAAAAAAGTGAAGGGCCCAATGCGCTTGTGCGTGAGACTTAGGTCCCAGCTTGACGCGGCGAATGCCGGCAACCAAACGTCAGGGAACGCCAGCACGTTCGCGCACAGTGACGGCGTTGGACTGACTCGTTCCGGCGATAACCTGGGCGTCCTATTGCCGCCCTCTCGGATCAGGTCTGCATCGGGTTTTATTGTCGGTGAGGACAAGGCAACAGCGCCAAATATCCTCCCGATGCGGAACGACGTTGAACGCCGCTTTCACCCGCGCTCATAGCGCAGTAAAATTTGACGGCCCAGCGGTCAGGGCTAGGGACCAGGACAGCAACCGCTGGGCCGGACGGGAGCCTGCTCCTCCCGATGGCGAGCTCTGAAAATTCCGCAGCTTCAGAACTCGCCGCCGCTCCCTGTCTCCAAAGGTGGTCTCGCCACGTTGTGTTCGCCCTCGTTGCACCATTTACTGGACTCGGCCGGAAACTATTCCAGACGGATGATCATTTCCTTAGCGTTTGTCGGGCGGGCGCGGTGTAGACATGGTGGCAAGTCATCACTGCCCAGCGGATGGCACTCGGGAGCGGAAACTCACGTCGACACAAGCCGATACACCCGCTTCTTCGTAGCTTTTCATAGATGTCCGTACCGCGTGTGTTATGCCGCCGGCTCGTCCGACCAGGGCGAACATGATCCAGCCTCAGAGCGCTGATCTGCGGAACTGCGGCCCATAGATGCGTCGACGTTCTCGGGAGGCCACACGTGCGACGATGCGGTCCAGGCCAGAACCAAAATTCCCATGCGGCTTTCTGCCGTTACCAGGGCCGTTCAAGCAGAGGGATCGGGGCAAGATTGATCGGCTGGTACTGCGCCAGTGTTCCTAGTCCCGCGGAGTCGCTCAAAACAATCAGCCGCGCGTTGCTGCTGATCAGCCGTTCGGCTCGCAGCTGCTGCATGACGCGGTTCAGATGCGGCACGCTCAGCCCGAGGGCGTCTGCCATGACTTGCTGGGAGAAGGGCAGATCAAAGCTCGTCTCCTGCGCCAGACCCACCTCGAAAAGACGCGCATGAACCTCAAGCAAAAGGTGAGCCAGCCGCTCTATCGGTGTGCGCCTGCCGAGATTGACGATGTGCTCTGCATAGCTCGCCGCCTCTTGTGCTGCCAGCCAGCTGAGCACCAGGCCAAATTGCGGCTGTTCGTAGCAGAGACGGGTGTAGCGATCGATCCCACACACGGTGTACGTCAGATCCGTCAGCGCCTCGACGGCATAGGTTGACCGATCGAAAAAGCTCACCGGAAAGCCGATGACATCCCCGGGCAGGATGAGCTTGAGAATCTGGCGCTTGCCGCTCCGGAGCAGCCTGTAGCGTATGGCGTAGCCATCTTGGACAAAGCACAGGCTTCGAAACGGGGAACCTTGGATGATGAGTTCTTGCCGTTTCTTGACACAAACGTCGCGTTCGAAAATCGCTTCAAGCGCTGCGACGTCGGCCGCGTTCAGTTTCATGACGCGGGTCAGTCTGGTCTTGATCGCGTGACCGTTCAGCGGCATGCAGCGTCCGATGTCGAAGGTCGTTGCCCACCGCATCATGCGGCGACTTGTTAATCTAGATCATTAATCGAAATCATCCAACGAAAGTTGCATTGACCGGACCGCCAGCGCGGCTGCGAATGGCCTTTGGATCCGACCTGTTTCCTTGTCGGTTGGACGAAGCGGGGCTAGCAGGAAAGCCCCAGAGGCTTTTAGCCTAGGGAGGAAAATCCAATGCCATTCAACGACGACAAACGAGCCGGCCTGTCTCGCCGCACTTTGCTGCACGCCGGTGCTGGCCTTGCGGGCAGCATGATGCTGCCTGTCTCGCTCATCAGCCCGGCCTCTGCCGCCGGGGATCAGCCGGCGCTGGGCACATGGCCGGTCGGCTCGCAAGGCGATACGGTCTATATAGGTGCTACTGTGCCGCGCACCGGCGCCTACGCCGTGCAGGGCGAGGACGAGCTCAAGGGCATGCAACTGGCCGTCGAGCACATCAATGAAGGGAACGACCTGCTCAAGCAGATCGCGCCGAAGACCGACAAGGGCGTTCTCGGCAAGAAGGTGGCCCTGGTCGTTGCCGATTCGGCCGCCAAGCCGAACAATGCGGTGCAGTCGCAGCAGACCTTCATCAACGACAACAAGATCATCGCCATGACGGGATCTACCTCTTCGGCCGTCGCGGTTGCACTCAACAAGTTCGCTCAGCGTGAGAAGATCCTATATCTGGTGGCAATCTCCGGCTCCAACGACACCACCGGCAAGGACTGCGCGCGCTATTCGTTCCGCCAGTGCGTCTATGGAGAGACCTGCGCCAATGCGATCGGCCCGGTGCTGGTCAAGAATTTCGGCAAGGGCAAGAAGGCGGCCTTTATGACGCCTGACTATACCTACGGCCACACCGTGACGAAGTCGGTCAATGACTATCTTACCTCCCAGGGCGGTTGGGAGATGGTCACCAACCAGATTTCGCCGCTCGGAACGCAGGACTTCAGCCAGTATCTCACCAACATCGCCAATTCCGGCGCTGAGTTCATCGTCAACGTCAACTGGGGCCGCGATGCCGTGCTTTCGGTGCAGCAGGCAAAGCAGTTCGGCCTGACGCCAACCATGAAGATGGTGATCCCCTACCAAATTCCGTTTCTGGCAAAGGAAGTCGGCCCGGACCTGACCGAGGGGGTCTTCGCCGCCACGGACTTCTGGTGGACGATGGAGGACAAATATCCGCTTGCGAAAGCCTTCGTCGACGCCTTCCAGAAGAAATACGATTACCGGCCCGAATGGGGTGCTGAGAACGCCTACATGCAATTCGCCATCTGGGCGCGGATGGTTTCTGAAGCCGGCACTTTCTATCCGCCGGACGTCATCAAGCAGTATGAAAAGGGCGAGACTTTCCCCTCGATGGTCGGAGACGTCAAATTTCGACCCGAGGACCACCAGCTCATCCGTCCCGTCGTCATCGTCCGCGGCAAGGCTGCCAAGGATATGAAGAACGCGGAAGACTTCTGGGATGTCGTGGAGATCGTGCCTGGCGAAGGGTTGATGCAGAAGCCGGATGCGTTTGGCTGCCAGCTCGGTGACTACACCTGACGCTCACGACAATCCTCTGCGCATCGCCGGCGCCGACAAGGATCGTGGCTGCGTCGCCAGCTCAAAAGTGCGCGAAGCAATTTCTTCGCGCATTGACTCTGGCCGAGCGACAGTCAGCGATGCGACAGGCAATTCGTCAACCTCACTTCGGGCGGCAGCGTGATCAATTGGGCTAATTTCCTATCGCAATGCTTCAACGGTCTGGTGCTTGGCGGGCTGCTGGCACTGATCTCGTCCGGCCTGACGATCATCTACGGCACCCTCGGCGTCCTGAACCTGGCGCATGGCGCCATGTTCATGCTCGGCGGCTATGCCGGCTGGGTGGCCTATGATTACACGGGCTCTTTCATCGTCGCGCTGATCGCCGGCTCGCTGTTCGTCATGCTGGTCGGCGTGCTGATGGAGCGGCTGATCATTCGCCATTTCTACACGCGTCCGCAGGAGGATCAGATCCTGGTTACCTTCGGTCTCGGCATCGTCTTCGTCGAGGCGGTGCGCTTCTTCTTCGGCAGCCTGTCCAAGACGGTGCCGCCGCCGGCGCTGTTCCAGGGCATCACCAATTTGGGCTTCATGGTTTATCCGACCTATCGCCTCGCCTCGCTCGGCATTGTCACGGTCGCGCTGCTGGCGCTCTACCTGGTCCTCTACCGCACCCGCCTCGGCATGATCGTGCGTGCCGGCATAGAGGACTCCGTCATGGTCGGATCGCTGGGGATCGACGTCTACAAGGTGTTCATGCTGGTGTTCGGCATTGGCGCCATGGCGGCTGGCTTCGCCGGCATCGTCAATGCGCCGGTGGTGTCGATCGCGCCGGACGTGGGCGAGGCAATCCTGGTACAGACCTTCGTCGTGGTTGTCATCGGAGGTGTCGGATCGTTCCCGGGCGCGGTGCTGGGCGGCATCATCGCCGGCGAGATCATCTCCATCACCTCGATGTTCAACCCTGGCTATGCGTATGTCATGCTTTTCGTGGCGATGACCCTCGTGCTGGTATGGCGTCCTTACGGATTGCTTGGCGCGGCAGGGCGCGAGTGAACGCGGTCCGCTTATGAACCAGAAGCATCCCTTTCTCGTCGAGGTGCTGACGGCGATCGCGTTGATCGCCGCACCCTTCATCCTGCCGGACCTCGGCTTCGCGCCGACAACCATCAACCGCATCCTGATCTGGGGGCTGTTCGGGCTCGGGTTCGACATCCTTTTCGGCTACACTGGCCTGCTTTCCTTCGGTCAGTCCGCCTTCTTCGGTACCGGCGGCATGTTCGCTGCCTATCTGTTGACCGAACTGGATTTTCCTTATGTCATGGGCGCGATCATCTTAGGCGCCATCATCGCCGGCCTGGTCGGCTACCTTGTTGGGCTTGTCGCGCTCAGGCGGACAGGCATCTATTTCGCCATGATCACTGTGGCGATTTCGGAAGTTTTCTTTTTCGTGGAATTCAACCCGCTGTCTCGCTACACCGGAGGCGAGAACGGCCTGCCGGGCGTGCCGACGCCGAGCGTGTTTCTTGGGTTCACCACGCTGACGTTCCATTCCGACAGGGCCATGTACGTTTTCCTGGCGTTCTGGTATTTCGTCGGCCTGGTGGCAGCGCTTCGCATCGTGCGCTCGCCGGTTGGGGCGATCCTTTCTGCCATCCGCGACAATCCGCTGCGCGCGGCGGCACTCGGCCACAATATCCACGCCTATAAGCACACTGCCTTCGTGGCAGCCGCGATCTACGCCGGCTTCGCCGGCGGCCTGCTTGGCGTCATGCAGGGGTTCATGCCGCCGGACGCTTTCATGTTCGACACTTCCGGCCAACTCGTCATGCAAACTGCAATAGGCGGAGCCGGGTCGTTGTTCGGGCCGCTGATCGGCGCGACGGTGTGGCTTTTCCTCAGCGATTTTTTCCAGAACACACTGCACTTGGGCGCGACATGGAAGCTGGTTCTCGGCATCGTGTTCGTGCTGCTGGTCGTTTTTCTGAGGCGCGGCATCGTCGGCGCCATTGCGGATCTCTACCGCATGGCTAAAGGCGCAAGGAAAACGACGGAACCGGCCGAGAAGCCAATGGCCGCCCCGGTGATCACGCCGGTTGCCACCGAGGCGATGCTGCCGCCAGCGCGTCCGACGCACCGCGCTTCCAGCCCTATCCTTCGGGCTACGGGTTTAAGCAAGCGCTACGGTGGTCTGATGGCCAATAGCGATATCGATTTCACGGTCAATCATGGGGAAATCCGCGGTATCATCGGCCCCAACGGCGCCGGTAAAAGCACGTTCTTCAAGATGCTTACCTGCGAGGTCCCGCCAAGCTCGGGCAAGATCATGTTCGAGGATCGTGACATTACCGGCATGAGCGTGACGGACGTCTGCCAACTCGGACTGACCAAAAGCTATCAGATCAACCAGCTCTTCGATCGGCTGACGGTCGGTCAAAACCTCACGATTGCTGCACTCGGCGAAATCCGAGGCAAATTCAGACTGGACCTTTTCCGCAACATCCACAAAATCCCTGGCGTTGCCGAGCAGGTGGAGCGCACGCTGGCTCTGGTGAGCCTGATGCACCGCCTGGACACGCCGGTTTCGGATCTCGCCTATGGCGAGAAGCGGCGGCTGGAAATCGGGCTAGCGCTCGCGACCTCGCCGAGCCTGCTGTTGCTGGACGAGCCGCTTGCCGGCATGAGCCCGAGCGAACGCATCGAGACGGTGGCGCTGTTGAAGTCGATCGCGCGCGGCCGCACGATGATCATCATCGATCATGACGTAGATTCCCTGTTCGAACTGGTCGAAACGGTCACTGTTCTGCAAGAGGGCCGCGTGCTCGTTCATGGCACGCCGCAGGAGATCAAGTTCAATCCCCAGGTTCAGGAAGCCTATCTCGGCGGCGTCCACGGAGAGATGGCATGAGCCTTCTCGAAGTCAAAGGACTGAATAGCTATTATGGGGACAGCCATATTCTGTTCGACGTATCGCTACGCGTGGAGAAGAACGAGGTTGTCGCGCTTCTCGGCCGCAACGGCGCCGGCAAGTCCACGACCCTCAAGAGTCTGATGGGTATCGTCGCGCCGCGCTCAGGCAGCGTCACGCTCGGCGGCGAGGAACTGGCGGGCAAAACGGCGCACAGCATCGCCCGGCTCGGTATGCAGCTGGTGCCCGAGGAGCGGCGCATTTTCGGCAGCCTGAATGTCGAGGAGAACCTGATCCTCGCCGGACTGACAGCTGAGAACAGATGGCCCCTCGACAGGATTTACGAGATGTTTCCGCGTCTGAAAGAGCGGAGCGCCAGCCGCGGAACCGACCTCTCCGGCGGCGAACAGCAGATGCTGGCGATCGCCCGCGCACTCGTACGTGACCCGAAGATCATACTGCTGGACGAGCCGTTCGAAGGGCTTGCGCCGGTCATTGTCCAGGATCTCGTGAAAGCCTGTCGAGAACTCGCCGAGGCCGGGCGGACCATGGTCCTGGTGGAACAGAATCTTGCCGCAACGCTGGCGCTTGCACAGCGCGTTTACATCATCAACAACGGGCACATCGCCCAGGAATGGACGGCAGCCGAGGTCAAGGCCAGGCCCGAACTCCTGCAACGCTATCTCGGGGTTTGATGGGAGCTGTCCGCGCAAGTAGCGGAAAACTAATTCGCTCGCAGGTCGCGTAACGCGAGTTTGACAACCAGGCCCGAGCTTTTGCCGTGGTGTTCTTTGGAGAAGCAGGCCAGCTGTCTATCCACAGGCCTGGACCAATCCGATGAGAGCGGAAATTCTCCTTCCTGCTGTAATTCCATTCAATAGTCCCGAACGTCGACGAGACGGCTGCCTCGGACAGTAGCCATCACGAGCCGGCCGTTCGGATGGTATTTCGGTAATGCCGCCGCCTGATTTTCTATGGTTGCACCATCAATTCCGCATAACGCACCCCCGAGCAACCAATTCTGACCAATCCTGTCGCCCACAACGGCAATGTAGTCCCCGTCGGCCGGGTAACCCATCAAGCCTATCTGCTCATATTCTTCCAATTCGCGCATGTGCGTTTACATCTCTCCGAAGGACATCGATTTCAAATCTATGGCTGGCAAGATCCCGCGCGTGTCGTGGGCGACCCGGCACCACCCCAACGGGTGCCGGGCCGCAAGGAAGTGCCCGCGCGGTCGCACTTCCTCGAACACATGCCTGATGGATCATCGAGAGCTGCTCGACCGAGGCATCGACGACTCGTTGGCGCAAGCCACGAGCGCAAGTTGTCGCGTGGCTCCGGCTTGTTGCCGGGCTTGAGACAACCATACGGCTCTATGCTCCTGAGCAAGACCTCTCATGGCGGAGCGCGCCGCGGGGGTGATTTCGTAGGCGCCGCAAAAGGCGCATTGGAACTCTGCCTGCCGGTGCGCCAGATGGGCTTCCAGGGCGGCTCCCTCACAAATCGGGCAGGTTGATGGATAATATTTACGGCCTTTGTCAAACGGCAAAACGTTCATTCGCGGGCACCGCATTTTTTTGGCATTAAGTTCTGTCGTACACTTGCGCACCCTCTAGCGGCCCAGCGGTTGCATGGAGACAACAACCGCTGGGCTGACGGGAGCGTCGTTCCGAACGCAAAGCGCTCGCCGTCATGACTCGGTCCGTTACCCCCGGTACCTCCTCCGACAGGCATGCTGGGTTGCCGGATAGGCCGAAGGTTCGCCCTTGCTGTTCGACTTACCAGGCAGGCGGGCGAACTATTCCCGGCCTGACGACATTTTCTTGAAAATCTTTTGCAAGGAGAGCGCCGGGCCTGATCGCAGACGCCGAGGCCGACATGAAGGCCTGGACGGCTTCCGGGCCGGCGAATAGCGAACGGTACCTTCCGGCACAGCGATGTTGCGGAGTCTCACATAATCGCGGCGGCATGGAATAGTTTCGGATCGACCTCGGTATATGCAGCAATGAGGTGAAGTTTGTCCGTGCTCGCCACTTTGTGCAATTTTCAGGTGCTCAGGCATAGCGTTTCTGGCGCTGCAATGTGGGACACGAGCCCACGAGGATCTCCATCGACGCGCTCGAGACCGAAAGTTCTGCCACTCGGACCCGGCATCCCCCTGCCCCGCCTCTTGATCTGGGTCGCCCCCGCCAAGAAGACCTCACCATGTCGGTCGCTAGGCCGATCGCCACATGATCAGCGTCCACCCGGGCGCTGGAAAGCAACCTGAAACACAGGCATCTCAAAGGGAGGAAACTATGGAACAACCGCTTTCACAACGCTTCGACGCTTACCGACCGTCCAAGACCCTGTGGTTCTGGACGGTCGTATGTGCCGTTGTGCTGACGATGATCGTAGGCTTCACGGCCGGAGGCTGGACGACGGCTGGAACGGCAGCCGAGATGGCCAAGACATCCGCCCTCAAGGCAAAGGCCGAGCTGGCAGCTAATCTCTGCGTCCAGAAATTCATTACAGCCTCCGATGCCAGCGACAACCTCGCCAAGCTGAAGGAAACCTCTTCTTATCAGCGAGACAGCTTCATCAGCGACGGCGGATGGGTGAAACTGGCGGGGATAAAGAGCGATGTGCCGGGTGCGGCGGATCTGTGTGCCGATAAACTGTCAGCGATGGACACGATCCCGACGAACGGCGTGGCTCAGGAGAACACCAAGAGCTGATTGCTTTGATTTCGCCCGGCGAACGGTGTGTCGCCGGGCGCAACTCGCGACGGAGGCGCAGCCATGTATGAAGCGTGGTTTTCAAGGCCCGTGCCAGTGGCCACCGGCGTGTCCGGCGAGATCAACAACCTTTCCAATGCCAGGCAGGCGGTCGACCTCCTTTCCAAGCACTGGCGAAGTGCGGGAAGCCCGAAGCATATGGCGGCGCTCAGGGCGTGCCGGCAAGCGATGAACGGTGGTATCGCGGCTGACGTCGCCAGGAACGCCTTGGTCGACGCGGCTTGAGAGGCCCATATGCTCGTCGAGTAAGTTGCGCGTCGCCATGGCAAAACGCGGAGCTCCGTTCGGCTTCCTGCCGGCCAGACGGCAAATTAGACCTCGCGGGCGGCTTGGTTTCGTCCGTGTCACCCTTGCTATTCTGTTGGTCGCAGCGTCGGCCAACGCCACGGGGGGCCGAGCAGAAGCTGGCTCGTTTCACCTGCCTCGTTTTGTCTCGCTAAAGGCTTCGTCCGCCAATCTGCGTGTTGGGCCGGGTTTGGGCTATAGTATCGAATGGGTCTTCAAGCGACGTGGCGTCCCCCTGGAGATCTATCAGGAGTACGGCAATTGGCGCCGGGTGAGAGATTGGGACGGAAGCTCCGGCTGGATCCATCACTCGCTCCTGTCAGGGCGCAGAACCGGCGTCGTCGCCCCATGGTCTAAGCAGCCGCTCGCCTTGTTCGCGAAGCCGGCGGCGGACAGCGCGATCGTTGCTTGGCTCGAGCCTCGCGTGGAAGTCAAGCTGACCCGGTGCGACGGACAATGGTGCGCGGTCGCCTCGGGTGCCTCAACAGGTTTCATGAAACAAACCGGCCTATGGGGCGTGTACCCGGGCGAAGTGCTCTAACCTGGTGCTCTGGATGGCCGACCGAACGGTGTTGATTTCAGGTGGAGGAATTGCCGGTCCGGCACTGGCCTTTTGGCTTGCAGCCGCCGGTTTCCGGCCGACGCTGATCGAACCGGCGCCCCAACTGCGCACAGGGGGCTATGTCATTGATTTTTGGGGTCTTGGCTATGACATCGCCTCGTGGATGGGCCTTGAGGCAGATATCAATCGCGAAGGATATCACGTGCGCGAAATGCGCATCGTGGGTGAGAACGGCAAGCGTGTCGCAGGCTTTGGCACAGACGTCTTCAGCGAGCTGACAAACGGCCGCTACGTGACCCTCGCACGCAGCGATCTCTCGCGATTGCTCTTCGAAAAGATCACAGACACCACCGAGGTCATTTTCCGCGATGAGATCGTCGGGCTCGAACAAAACTCGGACGGTGTTCGGGCGCAATTGAAACGTGGAGGCGAACGCGACTACTTTCTGGTAGTCGGCGCCGATGGCTTGCATTCAGGCGTTCGGCGGCTCGCGTTCGGGCCCCAGCACCAGTTTGAGAGGAAACTCGGCTACGCCGTCGCGGCGTTCGAGGTCGAGGGTTACCGGCCGCGCGATGAAGACATGTATTTGATGTACGGCCTGCCGGGGCGGATGCTCGGCCGTTTTACGCTGCATGGCAACCGCACCCTTTTCCTGTTCGTCTTCACTGTTGGTGAGAGTCCTCTGCCAAGGGCCCTGGACCTGCAAAAGGAAATGCTGCGCAACGAGTATGCCGACGGCGGATGGGAATGCCCTCGCATCCTGGAGGAACTGGGCCACACCGATGAGCTCTACTTCGACAGCGTCAGCCAGATCGCGATGAGCAGATGGTCCAAAGGTCGCGTAGTGTTGACCGGCGATGCCGCATTTTGCGTTTCCCTGCTGGCCGGACAGGGTTCGGTCCTGGCCATGATTTCCGCCTACGTCCGGCAGGGGAGCTCTTAAAGGCGGATGCTCGACATGAAGAGGCTTTCGGCAGCTACGAAGCGCTTCTACGGAACTACATACGAACCAAGCAGCAGGGAGCAGCGAGATTCGCCAGCGCCCTGAACGCGGCTCGGACTTTTGTTCCGCAATCTGGTGACAAATGCATTTATAATACCCGGCCTGGCGCGTCTGGTGATCGGAAAAGAAATTACTGACGCACTGCACCTCCCCGACTATCACTGGCGTTAGTCGGTCCTAGCTCTGCCAGCACCGAACGTCTCTCTTGGAAACGCCTCCCAAGCCGTTGCCTGGCGGTGGATCGGGCTGCAAGCCTCCACTTCTCGGAAGGCAGGTTGCCGCTGCTCTGGTCGGTGCCCGGCATGGGTAACTCACGCGGACGACTGCCTCCAAGAGCCCAGCTGCTGAGACGGCCATTTGATCCTCATTTCACTTCTTTGGTCCGCTAGTTCGGCTCGGCCGATTTGATCAGCGCCGTCCCTGTGTTCGGGCAGGTTTTCCCACGAGGACAGGCATGGCAGGCATCTCACGAAAATACCCCATGCTGCGGCGCTCGCGGGCAATGTGGACCTCGCGTCGCATCTGGCAACGCGGTTTGTCTTCTGGGCTGGAGCCATCTCGATCGGATTGATCAGCGTGCTGTTCGCGGCACTCGCAGATCAGGCACAGGGGCTGTTTCGTGCTCTTGTCGGCGGCGACGGCGCGGCTGGCGCTCTTACCTGCCGTTGGTGATGACGCCGCTCGGCTTCGTGCTCTGCGCCTGGTTGGCGCATGTATTCTTCCCGGGTTCGCAAGGCAGTGGTATCCCGCAGGCGATCGCCGCCCGGCACTTGCGCGACGAAAACGATCGCAGCCGGATCCTGTCGCTGCGGCTGGCAGCCGGCAAGATCGCGCTTACGGTGATAGGTCTGTTCTGCGGGGCCTCGATCGGACGAGAGGGGCCGACGGTACAGGTTGGCGCCTCGCTGATGCTGCAAGCTGCGCGCTGGGGTGGCATGGCACAGGCACGCGGCCTGATCCTTGCCGGATCGGCCGCCGGCATTGCCGCGGCCTTCAATACACCACTTGCAGGCATCGTGTTTGCCATCGAGGAGATGGGGCGGACCTACGAGGCGCGTACCAACGGACTGGTGCTTACCGCGGTGATACTCGCCGGCCTTGCCTCACTCGGCCTCGTTGGCAACTACACCTATTTCGGCGTCGCCAAGGACACGGTGGCATTCGGCGCCGACTGGCCGTTGGTGATCGCCTGCGGTGTCATAGGCGGCGGCTTCGGCTCCCTTTTTTCGCTGCTTGCGTTGACGGTCACACGCCGGATCCGGCGCTGGAATGCGCTGCAACCTCTCTGGCGAACACTGGTCGTGGCAGGTGTTTGCGGGCTTGCTGTGGCGGTAACAGGAATCGCATCGGGCGGACTCACCTTCGGCACCGGCTACATGCAGGCTCGCGTGGCTATCGAGGGAACCCCTTTGCCCGCCTTCTTCTTCCTGGAGAAATTCGCAGCCGGCGTCCTGTCGATGGTGTCCGGTATTCCGGGAGGCATCTTCGCGCCGTCGCTTGCGGTCGGAGCAGGGATCGGCAGCACACTCGGACTGGTTTTGGGCACCAGTACGGGCATCGCGGCCCTGCTCGGCATGGCTGGCTATTTCGCCGGCGTGGTGCAGGCGCCAATGACGGCTTTCGTCATCATCCTCGAAATGACCGGCAATCACGACAACGTCATTGCCCTGATGTGCGCGGCGATGTTGGGCTACGGCACGGCTCGCCTCGTCTCGCGCGAGCCGCTCTATCACGCGTTATCGCGCGTGTTCGTGGCCGAGGCGATCCGGAGGCGCAGGCTGGATGGTGCTGACGATGCAGTCAAACCTTAGCCGCCAGGGGCAATATAGTTGCGCACGAGCGATCGAAAGCCCGCACCAACCCGGGCTTCGAGGAACGGCGCCGATGGCGCTGAAGCTGTCAGCGAGCGCCTAACAACAGCGTGATTTTCTACCAGCCAGCGCCCGCGTCTCACTTCCAATCAAATGACGTAAAGCCTCACAGCACCCAGCGGAACGCCCGCCTCAACTCGGCAGTGCCGTCTTTGTCATACCATCGGCCATGCGAGATGATGACACGCTCCGGATGCCAGGCGAGCATCTCTTGCACTGCCATGCGCAGCGCTCTGCGGCGTCGGAAGAAGCTCAGCCGCATGTCGAACGGTGCCTTGCCGTCGGGGTCGGCGGCGCCCGCGAGTCTTACCAGCAGTTTCAAGAACCAGCTGTGTACCCGCTTTGGCTCGAAGTTCTCGATCAGGTCGGTAAGGATCAGGGTTCGTGTGGCGCGGTGGAACAAAACAGCTTCGGTCAGCACATCGCCGCGAACCACCAAAAGGTCGACTTCGCCAGGCCATGGCGAGTGCCGCCCGACCAGAAGCCGGTCCACGGCAATCGGACGCTTGGCGCGCTTCTGCAAACCGCGCACGGCCAGAACTTCGGCGTTGGGAATGGCGGCCTTCCAATCGGGCACCCACCAGTAGTGCAACGAGTTCGGAGCAATCAGAAATCGGACCGGTCCGAGCACATCGACTGCCGATCGCAGCGCCGGCGTGAGAGCTACCGGCGAGTGGAGCGCCAGGTCACCATTGCGCAGCCGCAGAACCGTCATGCGGGTGCTGAAGGGAAATTTCATCAGCCTGAGGTCATACTCTATCGGCGGTCCATCCACGATCCACACGTCCGAAGCGACCGGCTTGAGAACATTAATCGGCTCGTACAAGGTCAGCGCTGAGCGACCGTTCAGAGATTCCTCAGGCCTCGGCATCAGCTCTCAATCCTTCGGACTGGCTCGGCGTGGGTCAGCAGCCACTTCCGCGCTGGCGCGCCGTCAGCCATTCACTAACGGCAAGGCGGACGACTTCCGATCTTGCGACGCTCATTTCAGCGGCGGCTGCGACCAACGCCGCTTCGACGCCGGCGTCGAACGACATCGACCCGGATTCGCGCAGCATTGCCGCGGCGCGGATCTCGGAAGGCGCATCATCAAG
This sequence comes from Mesorhizobium sp. CA6, assembly GCF_020165035.1. Lineage (NCBI taxonomy): Bacteria > Pseudomonadati > Pseudomonadota > Alphaproteobacteria > Hyphomicrobiales > Phyllobacteriaceae > Mesorhizobium > Mesorhizobium sp. CA6. The sequence goes on from NZ_JAIUHI010000009.1 coordinate 219,816, forward strand.
GGCGAGCGCATCTCGGGCGTCTGATCCGGTCGTCATGACGGCAACTCCGGCCGCTCGTCGGCCTGAGTGTCATCGTAACTCCGGATGCAGACAACCCAGTCCTGCCTGATCGTGGCGAGCACGAGACGGCAGCCTTGCGGGTAATAGCGCGGCAGGGAGGCCGCCTGTTCGGCAATAATAGCACCGTTCAAGCCGCACAACTCGCCTCCAAGCAGCCAATCTTCACGGGCCTTGGCGCCGACCACCGCGATGTAATCTCCATCGCAGGGATAGCCGATGAGCCCAACTTCCTCGTAGTCTTCAAGCTTACGGATCGCGTTTGCTGCACTCAAGTCAGCTACCTTCGGTAGTTCAATCGGACACAAGAACATCTCGAACGGCCCGGCACCACACCAACTCGATGCCGGGCCGCAAGGAAGTGTCCGCGCGGGGCGCACTTCCTGACTGCCGTGACGCGGATTCACGATCCACCCCGCGACAGCGTCTCGTTTACACAGGCAAGGACCGGGATAGTCGAATTCTGTTGCCGAGCCTGCGACAGCCACATCCTTCGGTTCTCCTCGGAGAGCCCCTTCATTGCCGTGCGCGCTGCCGAAGTGATTTCAAAGGGGCCGCAAGAAGCGCATTGGAACTCCACCTTGCGGAGCGCGATATCTGCCGCCAAGGCGGCTCCAGCGCAGATCGGACATTTTGAGGGATAATATCTTCTCTCAAACGACAAAACGTTCATCACACGAGCCTTCTTTCGGATCTTGTCGAGAGCGACGTACCGAGACTGAGGCAGCGGCGGCAGCCGATTGGTAGGATGGGAAGGCGGGTCAATGTTAGGCGACGATCAACCTCTTGTCTTGGGAGCAACATTCCTGCGCGTGGCGACTTCAATCTGCTTTGCTTCCACTTCGAGCCGGTCCGGCGCAGCGGATCCCATCAAGGCATAGGCGGTGCCTCCAGATTGCCAGTAGACCGTTGGCACGCGGCCGTCCGTCGCCGGGGTGGGAGGCACTGCGTCCTCGCCATTCATCGGGGCTGCCACCAGTGTGATACGACCAACGCTTGGCGTATCGGCTGTGACGACGAGGCTTTGTTTCCCGTTCCACGGCTGCACCTGAACGTCCCTCACCACCCACACCGACGGCAGGGTGGGCATGCTGACGTTGACGGCGCCGACCAGTCGTTCGATCTTGTCCTGCTTCGGCTCGACACCTCTGTCCGGGCCTGCATTCAGTTGCGCGACCCGCAACGCGTCTCGCGCGGCCAAGATGAAGGTCTCATCAGCCGTCTTGCCGCCCTGGCGGAGCGGCACTGTCAACGAGTTCGCACCCCAGCCTATCGCGACCAGCACGACGGCGGCGACTTGGAGCCTCAACAGGGCCAACATCTTTCCGCGGCGAAAGGCACTCTCCAGCTGCTTCGCCTTCTCCACACTCGCGCCAGGCGGAAACAGCCGCTGTGGCTGTGAGGCGCGCAACGCCTCCATGCGTTGTGCATGAGCAAAGACCTCCGCCGCCAGCTCAGGCTCACGTGCGAGGCGGGCTTGCAGCTCGGATCTCTGCGAAGCGGAAAGCTCACCATCCAGCAGGCGACCGATATCCTCTTCGGAAATCCCATCAGTAGGCCGCATCGCGCCCTCCCACGATCTTGAGACGGGAAGACCCGCCATCTTTGTCTTCCAGGTTGTGCTTCAGCGCCGCTCGGGCGCGGCTGAGGCGCGACATCACAGTCCCTGCCGGCACACCCAGAAGATTGGCGGTCTCTGAATATGTGAAACCCAGCACCGCGACCAGATGCAGTATTTCGGCTTGCTCGGCCGGCATTCGCGTCAGCGCCCTTTGTATCTTCGCGAGTTCAGCCGAATGCTCCTGCGAGGGCGGCAAGGCCGACTCCGCTACATCGGCAAACGATGCCATGCGCTGCCGGGTGGCAATGGCCCGGCTGGCATTCGTGAGGAACGTGTTGCGGACGATGGTGATGAGCCAGGGCAGCAAGGGACGTGAGGTGTCGTAGCTGGCGGCCATTGTCAGTGCGCGGGCAAGCGCCTCCTGGACCAAGTCGTCCGCATCAGAATCGTTGCCGGTCAGGACGCGACCGTAACGCCAAAGATCCTCAAGGTGCGGTATGACGTCCAACCTGGTCTTCATATCACCAAAAATATACTCTTTTGCGTCACTTCAGGATCTCCATTTTGGATCTTACTGACAGGTAGACGGCCCAGCGGGCAGGGACAGCTTCCGCTGGGCCGACTGGGAGCGTGCTCCTCCCGGTTCCAAGATCTGGGTGCCATGTATCCTCAGATGCTTGCGCCGCTCCCGTGTCCGATATTGGTTTGGACAGGTCTTGTGCTCCCCCTCCTTGCACCAATTACCAAGGCCGGCCGGAAACTATTCCAAGCAACAGGGAAAATTCTTGGGAGGCGGGCCGACGCTCGCCGCTGTAGCAAGCTGGAATAGAAACCGCTGCTCGACGGTATCAACGTGAGGCCGGCTCGTCGACAACTCCGGCTGGAGCAAGAGTGAGGCGGATGGGGATGCGGCTGGGCGAGATCATTGCAAATATGTTCGCCGCTATGTTGCTGATATGTGGCCTCGCCCTGATTTTCCTGGTTGCCGGCAGGCCGCTCTTCCCGAGGCGCCAAGCACGAATGGTCGTCCTTCTGCCGTCCGATCCGGACAAGACGGCTTCGATCCGCGACACACGCCAGCAACTGCCAGGTTACTTCGATCTTGCGCTCGCACCAAGAAGACCAACGGCGTTGCGATAGACCGTCTCCTGCGGCCAGGCGAGCGTTTGGCTGCACGCGCAGAGCGCCTTACCTGAGCTGCGCGGCAGGATTCCGACGGCGGCACTTGCCGTCTTGGAGGCGCCGTGCGTGCGAAGGGACCGGTACCCGGTGGCTTTCCCCGCCGTCGGTGTCGCATCATCAGACGGCAGGTTAACCCGTCCTCGAAGGCGAAATCGGCCGAGACCTTCCTGGCCTGTTCAGGCTCTCGTGTCCACAGCTGGCGCCATCCACGACCGCGCTTGTTGCTGACAACGGCTTTTGCTTGCCGAATCCTATCCCACCTAGCCATAATCCGGGATGGACGAACTCTCCATTCCCACGCTCGGGCTCATACTCCTGACGGCCTCGCTTGTTGCGATGATCTCGAGGCGGCTGCGCCTTCCCTACAGCGTCGGGCTGGTAGCTGCCGGTATAGCGCTCGGCTTTGTCCCAGGTGGAACCGAGCTGCCACTCAGCCGGGACCTGATCTTCACGGTGTTTCTGCCGCCGCTGATTTTCCAGGCGGCGCTTGAAATCGAATGGCGTCATTTCCGCGTCAACCTGCCGGTGACTGCTTTGCTTGCCTTTCCGGGGGTGGCGATCGCTGCTGCTGTTGTAGCGCTCGGGATGCATTGGCTACTCGGATGGAGCTGGACTGGCGCAAGCCTCTTCGGTGTGCTGATCGCGGCGACGGATCCGGTTTCGGTATTGGCGGCCTTCAAGGAGATGAAGGTGCAGCCGCGACTCGGGCTTCTGGTCGAATCCGAAAGCCTGCTCAATGATGGCGCGGCGGCAGTCGGTTTCGCTATCCTGGTCGCCATGGCGTCAGGCGCCAGCGCCACGCCCGTGGCCATCGCCTCTTCCTTTGTCTGGATCGTCGCCGGCGGCATCGCGACCGGCGCGGCCGTCGCAGCAGTGCTCCTTCTCATCGCGGGGCGGACGGAGGATCACCTGGTGGAGATCACTCTCACCACGATCGCGGCCTATGGATCGTTTTTGATTGCCGAGAAATTCGGCATGTCAGGCGTTCTTGCGACGCTCACCTCCGGGCTTCTCGTTGGGAATGTGGGCTGGAAAGGCGCGATATCGGCCAACGCGCGAAGCCACGTGCTGGCATTCTGGGGCTATGCCGCCTTCCTCGCCAACTCGATCGTGTTCATCCTTATTGGCGGCCATGAGGCGCACCAGCCGCTCGGGATCTTTGCGGCTAGCTCGGCAGTCGCCGTGGCACTCGTACTGCTCGGCCGGGTAATGGCCATCTATCCGCTCTGCGCGCTCCTCAAGCCGACTTCGCTGAAGGTGGATCTCAAGTACCAGCATGTCCTGGTTTGGGGCGGCTTGCGCGGTGCGCTCGCGCTTGCCCTGTCGCTTGCGCTGCCACAGGACATAGCTGAGCGTGGGGTTATCATTGTAACGGCGTTTGCCGCGGTGGCGTTCTCGATCTTCGTCCAGGGCCTGACAATGCCATGGCTTATCAAGAAGCTGGGACTGACGGCCGAGCAAGCCGAATGAGGGCGCGCCGGCTACCGCGAAGGGGGACTTCATGCCTCGGCAGCCGGCACTGCACGGGCCACGCGGGACGGCCATCCCTCCCGTGGCGGAGAGGATGAGGGTGAATTCCTTTTTCATCAAGGTCTCCCCTCGCCTAATCATAGCTGCTTTGCCTCAGGTTGAAGAACGACCACTTGCCTATTTCGTGCCCGTGAACTCGAAAAACGCCGACGCTGGCGCGAGGCAGCCTTTGCTGTCGGCGAACGGCTGCCTTCGGAGCGGCAGTTGAATACCGGCCCTCCCTTCGGTCCGGACGGTGGAAAGCCGAACATCGTTGACGCGAGCTCGATTGCATCGCCGCCATCCGTATGATTAGCGCCGGATCGTTGATGCGAATGTCGTCGGCTTGGGGAAGATCGAATTCAGTCTGATGAGCTGGAATCTGCAACGCCACCGAGGCCATCATCCGGCAGTATTCGGCCCAGGCGACGTGCTGCTCGTAATCGCTGCACATGCTGCCCCTGACCAAGAAACACGGGCGGCTCTGCCTGTTTTTCACGGTGAGAGATGCGGCCGCTACGCTGATTTTCGTGCCGGCTTTGCCTTTGGCCGGTCCTTGATACCTTCTTTGGCCAGGCTCTTCTTCAGCACCGCCGCCAGGTCCACAACGTTCTCCTTGGGTTTCGGCGCCGGCTCGGGCGGCTTCTTGCCCCTTGCGTTTGGCATCGATCATGGCAATCAGCGCATCCTCGTAGGTGTCCTCGAACTTCGACGGGTCGAACTTCGTGACCTTCTTGTCGATCAGCAGCCCGGCGATCTCCAGAAGGTCCTTGTCGAATTGGGGCTATTCAGATCCTCGAAGACGCTGTGCCGTCGGCCGGAATGACGTAATAGGGCTTTTCAAGATATCGTGTCGATATCATTGATCGCAACGAAGCCGTCGACCTCCAGCGTATGGTGCGACGTCAGCTTGAGCTTCTTGATCTCGTCCGGCCCGATCTCGAGGAAGTCACCGTTATCGAGCTCATAGCCCTTGATCTGATCCTCCGCCGGAACAACATCGAGGGTCTTACACTCTCCCAACTCTTGCTATGACGCAGGCATGAAGACGATAGCGACTTACGATTCGGCTGCCTTCACGCTGGAGAAGGGCGTCTGGCGAGGAACGTTCCCGATTGCGGACCTGCCGAAGTGGCTGAATTTTTATCGCCAGCAGATGGAGCGGTATCCTGCACAGGTGGCATCCTACGCAGAGGACGTGAAAGCCCTTGAGGCGCTCGCGACGGAATTGCGTGGGCGGCAATGAAAGAGCCCGCACCGGGGGGAACGATGCGGGCTCATGTCGGGAATGTGCCCATCCCCGACGCGACGCCGTGGGATGCTCGGGAGGGGACGCGTCGCAGCTACTCAACATCGGCGTGACGGGAATGTTCCGCAGGGATCAATGCGCTCGCTTCAGGAAGCGCGCTTCTCGCATGAGCGATGCCCAGTCAAGCCGATCATCTCGATAAGCTCTCGGGCTTGGTCTTTGGAAATCCCCGTCTCCTCAACCAGCCGCCGAACGAATAGGTCAGCCAGGTCTTTCTTGTCGTCTCTTGCTCCGCGACACATCCGAAACTCCATGAATCGCGCCGAACTGGATGTGAGCGGGAAGGTTTCCGGTGCGGATCAGGCGTAACAGAAAGTGAAAAAAGCCCGCCGACCGAAGCCAACGGGGGCCCTTCTTCCCTCAAACTAACTTGTGCTCCGCTTCCCGGATGGTCCGCCGGATCCAGGAACCCCGCACAAGGCTTTTCCTAATGCAGTTCTGACCGGGCTGTAGCTCGGGTGCAACGAGCGGCACTCAAGGCAGTTCACCGGCATTCTGCAGGCCGATGCCTATGCCGGCTACAACGGGCTTTATCTCCCCGACCGGAGACCCGGACCGGTCACGGAAGCGCTGTGCTGGAGCCATGCGCGGCGCAAGTTCTTCGTCCTTGCCGACATTGCCGCCAGTGCGCGTCGAGGGAAGACGGCGCCGCCGATCTCGCCGATCGCCTTCGAGACCGTCAAACGCATCGATCTCCTGTTCGACGTCGAGCGCGACATAAATGGAATGGCTGCCGAGCAGCGCCTCGGCGTCAGGTCGGAACGGGCTGCGCCACTCGTCGCTGACCTGGAAGAGTGGCTGCGTGGCGAGCGGGCCAAGCTCTCGCGCCACGCGCCAGTTGCCCAGGCGATCGACTACATGCTCAAGCGCTGGGCAGGCTTCACCCGTTTCCTCGAAGACGGGCGTATCTGTCTCACGAACAATGCTGCCGAACGGGCGCTGCGTGGTCTGGCTCTCGGCAGAAAGTCGTGGCTCTTCGCCGGTTCAGACCGTGGCGCCGACCGCGCTGCCATGATGTATACGCTGATTGGCACGGCGAAGCTTAATGACGTCGATCCACAGGGGCCTGGCTGCGCGACGTGCTCGCCCGCATCGCCGACACGCCGCAAGGCCGGCTGAACGAACTCCTGCCGTGGAACTGGAAACCCGGCATACCAGATGCCACCGGCGAATATGACGCCTACGCCGACACGGTCTACGTGATGTTGATGGACGAAAGCGCCACCGCGAGTGACATCGCAGCCTATCTATTCGCCGTAGCTACCGAGCATATGGGACTAACGGATCGCGGACAGCTAGCTGAGAGAAGCGATCGGGTCGCCAAACTTCTGGTGAGTGCCCGACCTGAGTTCGGCAACCACTAACGGCCTTCGTCCAATATCGGCGCCACCGCGGCCTTTGCCGGAGGGTTACCTCGCTCTGGCGGAGCGGAGCGAACCAGCCATGGTCGCAGCGAATGGCGCCAGGCCGAGGTCGCGGCCGCCACCAAGCCACCGATGGCCGGCCACGAAGCCTTCATCCGCATCACCAGCCAGCGAGATCAGGCCAAGCCGATGACGCGCCGCGCCTGTTCATGCCTTCCACTTTGCTGTCGCCACAGCGCGCGCTCGAGATCACGAGAGCCCATTGGCAGATCGAGAAACGGCCTGCATTGGATGCTCGACGGTCATCTCGATGAGGATCAATCCCGTGCCCGCAAGGACAATGCCCCCGCCAACACCGCACTTCCCACCCGCATCGCCAGAGACATCCTTCATGCCGCCGATGTTGACGAAGTCCCCATCAGTCATCGCATCAAGAAATGCGCATGGAACGACGACTACCTAGTCCAGGCGCTAACCCATATGCGATAGCCCTGCCCTCAATGGGGAGAGGATGAGTCTGAATTCCTCTTCAAGCAAAGCAGCGGTCTATCAAGTGTAATTTGTTAGGATTAGCGACCGAGCGGCCTGCGAGAGAGCTCATTCAATTCGGCTTCATCGACTATGCCGGCCTGATAGTAGGCTATAATCCGGGAAGCCGTTTGCTCCCGCTGGTCAGCCGTTTCCGGCAAATCCTTCTGCCGGCTGAAGACTCTACCCAGCAGCGCCAACTCTGTCGGGGTAAATACGTTTCTCCTAAGGGGCATCATGACCTCCAAGCGCCCATTCCCCTCGCCTAACATTGAAAGATCGAATTTTGCCTGAGTCAAGGCAGGTTTCTTGCCCCATAGAACAGCGGACGGCGAAGTGGATTGCCAGTAGGAGCGCAGTCATGCCCAGATCCACGTAGATCCTGCGCTAGTTCCTGACGGCGAGGCCGCCGGCGGCATCCTACGGCTGATGGCCGCAGCCGTCTCGCACTGGATCAATGACGGGCTGGTGATCCGACTTTCCACGCATTGATCGCGGTTCCCCTGTCCCTATCCTCGTCGATCGCCTCTCGAAACTATTTTCGGCTGCTTGGCGTCGCTCCAGAACCACCGAAAAGTACCGTCATCTCTCTATTTCGCGTTTTCTGCCCGTCCAGTTTGGACAAGCTTGGCGAGAAGTTGACACTCTTGGAGGAGCTACGGTTGGTTAGCCGGGCGGGCGAGTGGATTGTTGCGCACTAACGCTTGCGCAATAAGACCGGTACGACGTGGTGAAAAGCGATTCCCTCATCGCGGTGTTCACCTCCGGTAATCGCTGCAAACCATGCTGCCGCAGCGCCAAGCGCGGAGCCTGCAGCAGTCGCGAAGCTAAAAATGGCAGTTATGTGGGCTGAAAGCCGCACCGTGCTTTCGTTGAGTTGCGCCTCGGGGCGATTGACCACGGCGGCCGCGCCGTGCCCACCAATCATTGCCAAGAAAAACGCTGCTCCAAGTGTGGCTAGGGCCCAGACTGCGATGCCGTGTATGCCATCGCGGAATTCGCTTTCGCTTTGGCTGCTATCTTCCCAGCGCGTGCGCATTCGTCCAGCTACATAACCGCCGGCTGCGGAGCTTGCTATAGCAACGATAACTACCCACAGCCCGGCCACCAGCACATTCCAGGAGGCGCCACCGTTGGGAAGAGTCGGAGAACCCAGCGCCAAACCAGCGCTCGATCCGAATTGCAGAAGAACCACCGAAATGGCGCAAGCGATGACACCCCCGCCAAATATGCCTCCCCACTCGAGATAGGACGATGTAGCCACTGTTGGGGTCACTGCAGCGCTTTCCGTTGGGGCTATTTTGGCCATGGTCTTACCGAAGTCCAAAAAATGATAGAATGAACAAAACGATCACGACGAGGCCAACAAGATAGATTATTCCGTTCACGGCATCCTCCTCCTGATTACGGACCGAAACACAACGTGTCCGTGATGTTTTGGTTGCAAAGAGCCCGGCCGGAAATCTGGACATTGACGATAAGTGGAAAATTCCGCCTGAGATGGGCTCCTCAATGATGTACGCGTCTAGGCGCTGGCAAAAGCTGATTCAATGCAGCCGTTGCCCTGCTTCGACCGGAATGCCGCCTTCCGGACAGGCCTTTAGGCACCATCGGGCGATAGCTGCCATTTGGGTCACGCGACAATCAGCATGATCGCTCCAGCAAAGTTGAAGCCCATTCTGGCGCACGGTTCTGGCGGCGGTCATGATCGCGGTGAGGGGCCGTATCCAGCGTGAGGGCGAAGTGGTCCACCTCGTGGCTCGCAAGATAACCAATCTATCAGCCGAGTTCGCCAGCGTCGGCGAACGCAAGGGCAGCTTTCCCGAGCCGTGGCGACCAGGCGCGCAATGGCGGCTCGGGACCCGATCCGCGCGAGCTGCCGCTCAAGGGCTGCGCAGCCGCGACATCTACATACCCGACCTCCACCTAGTTTCGACGCCGGCTTGTGACCGTCCCGCTCTTGGTTTCTCGGACAGCGCCTCATTTGGCGGGCGCCGGCCCCGCCACGGGGTGGCCGCCTCGCCGGGACAGTGGCGCGCGAAGTTGGGGTGAAGCCGCCTTGGCAAGTTCTGGAATGGACACGGTTGGCGGCGCCCGCCGCTATCACCATTCCCCACTCCTTTGACACCGTGGGGAAAGGCCCCTCGCCTGGCGGCACTGGCCTGGGAACACCGCTTGGTTATCGGCGATGCTGATCTGATGAGCGCTAATGGTCCGCTGTCGTGCACGCTTTGCCTTGATCAGCCACCGCAGCTTAGACCGACTTGGAGGTGTGCTGAACAAGCTGATGGGAAACGTTTTAGCTGCATCAACGTTTTTCCTGAGCCGTCAGCCGAAGGAAATGGGACGATGGACAAGGAAGGCGCCTCCAGCCTGCACGGTGATAGTCCAGCCGCGATCACCGATCGCACCATTGCTGACCGCAACGAACTGGCTGCAATAGCTTTCCAACGCACGCGAATGCCGATGGTGGTGACTGATGCCACTCAGAAAGGCCATCCAATCGTGCTGGCGAACCGGGCGTTTCTGAACCTCACGGGCTACCAAGCAAATGAGGTCCTCGGACGCAACTGCCGGTTTCTTCAAGGTCCCGCGACCTCCCCGGCGGCAATCGCTGAGATCCGAGCGGGATTGCTGGAGGAGCGTGAGATCAACGTCGAATTGCTCAACTATCGAAAGGATGGTTCGGCTTTCTGGAACCAGCTGTACCTCAGTCCAATCCATGACGAGGGTGGCCGGCTAGTCTATCATTTCGCGTCGCAAATTGACCGCACAGATTATCGGAGGATCGAGAGCCTGGAGGCGTCGGAGCATCGCTTACTCCTGGAGGTGGACCATCGAGCCAACAATGTGCTTGCTCTGGTCGACAGCATTGTTCGCCTCACGCGATCTGACGACGCTGCCCTATATGCAGCATCGGTCCAGCGGCGCATACAGGCTCTGGCTCGAGCACATAGCTTGCTGTCGAAGCGGGCCTGGCATCACATTCCATTACGGGAAACAATCTCGTCACAGCTCGAGCCGTATGGAGCCACTCGCGCTCTGCTGGACGGACCGGACGTTGCTCTCGCAGCACATTCTGTTCAGCCGTTGGCGCTGTTCATTCATGAGCTAGCAATTAATGCGGCTTCCCACGGCTCGCTCTCGACAGCGACGGGTCGTGTGCAAGTCAATTGGCAAGACAGACCGCAGAACGATGGCGTCGTCCTCGTTTGGGAGGAGATCGGTGGACCACCCCCACCGAGGCGTCGACAAAAAGGATTTGGAACCCTGATCGGTGATGCAACAATTCGCAAACAGCTTCAGGGATCGCTGCAACGCGATTGGTCAGAACGTGGGGTGAGGATCGTAGCTGAAGTCCCAAATGTCACGGCCTCGCGGTGAAAGAGGGCTTGCCGCGATTGCCGAGCAGGTTGGCGTCCTCAACAATCATGGAATCGATTGCATGCGAGATCTGTGGCGCACCTCTCCGTGGCGGTCACAATTAGGTCCCCGGTGACGCATGCCGCCTGCCGCAAATGAATATCTTCGCACCTCCATGTGAATATCTTCGCACCTCCATGGCACGTGGACCATGCGAGAGAACCGGTGGCGCCTCGGCAATTGACTTTTGGTAGGTGCACAAGAAATGGCCCGGCCGAAGTCCGCCTAGACGTCCACCAGCAAAATCGCTGTCGGTGCGAAACCTAAAAGTCGCAGGTTCGTTCTCGGAAGTGGCCTCAACTGAACACGATCGGCCAAGGAGGACTTTTCCGTGAAAATCCATATCATCTGCATGACTGCTTTGTCGCTTTCCCTCTCAGCCGCGTCTGCCTTTGCGGGCTCCAACACCGGAACTTCGGCTCTCGACGATCCCGCCAAGATGTCGCCGTTCTTCACGGACGCCGGCATGAAGACCATGAGATCTGGCGATGAGTTCAAGAAGGCATGGCTGGCTATGAGCGAAGAGGATCGGACCTCGATCAAGAAGGACTGCGGCGACGATAGCATCGCCAAACAGCACGACAATTTCTGCAAGATGACCAAGGAACTCGGCGGCGCCAACTGACGAGCGGTTCCTGAATGCCCCGGCGGGATCGCCCGACCGGGGCATGTCCATCTGCGATTCTTTCCATACGCGTCAGCGACACGTCGTGCAGGGTCTTCTCGCCCTTCCGGTTTGGACCCTAACATTCAGCCACTCGGCCTGGCCTTTCCCGCGTAAGCTCCTTTCGGGTGCCGCGCCAGACAGGCCCTGCTTTGGCTTTCATTGTAGAACGGACGAGCAGCTTTCGAAGCTCGGACGGCGATACCCTCGTAGGAGCTTTGCAGGGACTGGGCGCGCTGATTAGTCCTTCAAGGCGTCTCGGACAGCGTCCTTTGCCTTGCCTACGCCCTTTTGCAGCGTGCCCTCGGCTTTGTCAGCCGCCCCGTCGGCGCGGAGCTTGTCGTCGCTTGTAGCCTTGCCGATCTTGTCCTTGACCTCGCCGCGTAGTTTCTTAGCAGATCCCTTTACTTCGTCCTTGTGCATCATCGTGCTCCTCTATCTCGGACAACCAACGTGGGGCGAGCCGCAAATGTTCCTGGTGCGAACGGCGAATGTGCATGATCGGCTCGCCATCGCGGCGCTTGGCCCGCCAACGCTTCCTCCAGTCGCTCCGTTTGGGAGCTGACGCTCCAGGCGGCCGTTCCCCTGCGCGGTCAGATAGGTTGAACGGATGCGGCGGATATCGGAGCTGATTTCGAATAGGATTGAAATAGCACCTCAGACAAATGCAGACCGTAACGCGGCGTAAGTCTCCGGGGCACCCCTCAAGTCGTAGAGCTTGCCGCTGGATGGCAAACCACACAGTGAAGACCCCGCGGGCCGGATTGTGGTCTGCTATCTTCATAACGGTGAATGGCATGGCGCCCGCAGCATCGCAGCCCGTGGCTATTATCTTTTGCGGTCGCGGAGGCGGAGCCCAGTCGGCTAGCTCTGATGCGCGGCGAAGCTTCTGATTCGCCGGGCCAGCGCCGGGGTATTTCCCCGACAGGCAACGGGCGCCGGTCACTTCCAGAGGGGCGGGCTTGAAAGAGCCCGCTATCGTCGGATGTCGGATCAATAGGCCGCGATCAGGAAGCCAGAGCCGAAGCCGCCATTCCAGTACCCCGAGGGCGGAGCGTAGGGCTGGAACACCGTTGGCGCCGGAAGTCGTACACGCCGCCAGCATCAATGCAGTCGTCAAAATACATGCGGGCATGAATGCCCCTCTGAATCGCATGCTGTTTTTCTTCTCGAATTTGGCGCACCTCGTCGGCGCCCTTGTGCTTGATGAGTTCGCAGATGCTGAAAGCCGCGCCCGAGGCGACCGAGGGACGAACGCTCGGCCCTCTTGCGTTCGTTAAATAGTGAGGCTCCTGCGGAACCTTGCCGCAATGAATTGCTGTCACTCAGTTTGAAACCAAGCCAAAAAGGCACGCGCACGTGGATGAACAATTAGAAGGGCGGATTGTCGCGCACGAACTTTTCATGAGGTCGCAACTTGTGGCGCTAGGCCTTCGGCAGAAGGACTCCCTCACGCACCTCGAGATGGTCAAAGAAGCATTGCTCCGAGATTTGGAAACCTAATCGCCACAGGGCGCGGCCAACAAACAAGTCATGGCCGAAGCCAGGACGTCGCTGATCCACGTGATCAATCAGGCCGCAGAGCGGCTAGATAAGGCAGGCGCCTAGAGATCGTTTCTGTGCCGTTTCTCCGCCAAGCTGCACGACGGCTTAGAAGTTATTGAAAGGATGGTGAGCGTGACAAGGATTGAACTTGTGACCCTGCAATGTCAATGCAGTGCGTTCTCTGATTTCACTGCGAAATCGGCCCCAAATGAACGTGAACAGAGCAAAACATTCGAACATATCTGTGCTGTTTCTGTGCCAGGCGGGCTCAAGGGGTGACCTATAGGGAAACGAAGGGCGACTATTTCCACCTACCATGGAAATACGCTATGGCTTTCGACACAAGCGCCAGCCCGACCAGGTCGTGTCTCAGATCGAATTTCAGACTCCGAACCGGACGTTCGATCTCCTGTCACTTGCGACGTGATGCAGCGCCTCGATCCAGCCCGAACTCAACGGATGTCATGCACGGCTCGCCCGAACGCTCAGCCACCAATCATCGGGCCTGCCCATACACCGACGTATCTCGCTGACCGTCCACCCAGCGTCTGTCAGTTCGGACCGCAGGGCGGGCTCGCGCCAGTACGTCTCGAGGTAGCATCGGGGCGCTGCAGCGCTACCGCGTATCGAGACATCCTCGCCATCGCCGTCTCTGACCGAGACATGCAGTCGGCCGCCGGTTCTGGTCGCTTCGGCAAGTCTTCCCAGCACTGTGCCGAAATCCTCGCGCGCGACGTGAACCATACACGCACAGGCCCAGATTCCGTCGTACGGCATGCCGGGACGGCGCGGGTCGGCCAGGTCGTCGGTCAGCGGGTCCAACCGGTCGGCTTCAAAACCGCTCTGGCGAAGAAGCTCGACGAAACCCTTCGCCACGTCCGTGCGTCGGACGCTAATCCCCCGCTTCTCAAGCTCAACTGCATCTCGCCCGCCACCGCTTCCGATCTCCAGCACTCTTCCCGAGCCGCCCAGTCCGGTCACAAACGAATCGATCTCTGTCGCGACCCATTCGGGCATCGTCGCGGCCTCGGCCGCGTACTGCGCCGCGTCTTCATCATAGGATCGCACGGTGTCCCGGTCGGTGCTCATCCTAACGTTCCTCCTCAACAAGAGATGTCGATGGGCTCTCGCCCATCAGCCCTTCACGCTTTCGGCCATTGGTGACATAGCGGCGATTTGTCTCTCTCGGCCATAGCAGAAATTCAATCTGAGACACGACCCCCGACCAAGTCGCGGCTTTGGAAGTCTGTATCGTTGTAGGACGGGAACGCTGGCATCGGCCTTGCACAGCAGAGATTTGCCGGTTTGATCCCCGGCAGCTCGTCGGGCTTGAGGCTGTAGTTGGGGGCCTTGCCCGGCGAGTTTTAGCGAAACCAGTGGAAAATTGCATGAAAATCTATATCAATGCAGAAATGCTAATTTAGCCTCCCCTTTGGCCGACTCACCCCTACTACCGAGTCGGTTACGCCCGGCGGTTCAACCCAACGCAAACCCCAACGCGGAACTGTCGGGCCGCTCTATCGGCAAGGCGTCCAGCCCTTGCGCTGCTCCGGCGTTAGAGCGTGATTGGTGAACTGGAGGTTCCGGTCATCGCGGCCGGCGGCGCGACACTCGTGGCAGTAGATCACTTTGATCAAGCCCCAGTGCATGCAGGAGTGATCCGGCCAAGCCGTTTGACCAGTTCGGCGACGTCGAGTAGCGCAGTCCGGCTGCATGTGAGGCAATAGACCGACAGTCCAGTGCCGGCCGCCAGCTTCTTGCCAAGCGTGTCTTCGGGGTCGCCGCACCATCGGAATATATTTCTCTGCACCGACTGATCGGCAAGAGTACAGTCACAAAAACCCGCTGTGGAAAAACCACAGCGGGCTCTTTGCCGGGCCTCCCAGGGAAATCGCATTCCAGTGTGGGCCTGTTTGCGATAACACCCCAGCCGACGCGACGCGCCGGCGATCCAGGCCCTTGAGCGCCGAGGGAATGGGCCGTTCGAGCCGTATTGGGACGTAGGCCATCGACAGCAGACCATCCTATCGGCTCAAGACGCTCGCCGGTCGGCGGCCATAGGAAAGCTAGGTTCAAGTATCTCCTTCTTTGCTCTCGCAAAGCCGCGGTCCGTCGCAATGAACCGTTCAAGCATCGGCGCAATCAAGCGCGATGGATCGGCAGATGGCCGCCCGGTCTCCCGTCCAAGGATTTCTGCGTATTTCACCAAATCGCGATGCAGGGGCGCCGGCAGTTCCACCGTAATCTTCACTGGCTTGTCGTCTTCGATCGTTGCGAGTTTCAACTTGGCCATGTCAACCTCCATATGGTTCAAGGGCAAGGTCGCGTGTAACGAGGACGCGAACGGGAAACCCGGGCCGGATCGTGAGCGTCGGAGCGATAGCGAGTTGCCGCTGAACGACCTGTTGACCTACTTGGCTGACGCTATCGGAGGCGCCGCTTCGCAGAGCGCGCACGATATCGCTGTCTTGATCGGAAGAACCCGCCTGCGCGCCAACGCTTAGAACGGTCGACAAAGCGGCGGCCTTGAACAACTCGCCCCAGTGATAGTCGACGGCATCCTCCAGGCCGGCATAGCCCTGAGCGTCCGCGCCAGGCTGCCGCTCCAGCACGATGGAGCGCCCATCGGGAAAGATCAGCCTGTTCCAGACAAGCAGCACGCGGCGCTGCCCGGACCCGATCCCGCTATCGTACTGCCCGACGATACGAGTGCCCTGCGGGATGAGCAGCGAGCGGCCGGTGGGACTGTCATAGACATTTTCGGTCACCTGAGCGCTGATCTGCCCGGGAAGGTCCGACCGGATACCCGTAATGAGCGCGGCCGGGATCACGGCACCGGCTTGAAGCACATAGGGGGACGCAGGAGGTCTGATGTGATCCGGCGCCAGCGTCCGCCGGTCAGCGGCGGCGGACAGGAAGGAAAGCTGGCGATCCTGCGCATTTGGCGCAGCGTTCTGACCGGGAAAATCGCTCAGCGCAGGGGCGGACGCTTCGGCGGTCCTGGAATCTCCTTGCGCTGTCTGGAAGAAGACGCGCGAGGTTCTGGCCGCTTCCTCTTCGGCTCGCCGGCGCTGCTCGGCTTCGTCAATCGCGGGGCTTGCGATTGAGGGCGGCACGACCGCCTGCCCCTTGTTCTGAGCATCGAAGATCGGCCTGCCGAGGTCGCCAGGCAGCGGCGGCCCAAGGATCGGGCCGGCATAGTCGCGCGGCAGTTTTGCCAGTCCGTCGGCGGGCGGCCGGTTGGAGGTAGGGTAGAGCTCCTCGCCCTGCTTGAACCTGTTGGCATCCTGCAGAGCATAAACAAGCGCGCCGCCTAGACCGAGCGAGGCGACGAAGCCGATGCCTGCGAGCATTTTGCGCGACAGACGCGTCACACGCGGCGGGTCGGCGCGAAGCCGCATGGGTTCGACGGCCATATTCTTCTCGTTCACGGCTGCAGCGCTCCTCTGTGCACTGCGTTCGGCAGCGTCGACGCTGCGCTGTCGCTTGGGCCCCGCCACAACCCATCGGTTCTCCTGTCGACGCGCACGATCCTGACGGTCTGCTGCCGCTTGCCGGCGCCAAGACGCAGTTCGGCCGCGCCAAAAAGGCGGTCGACAATGAGGATGTTCTGATCGACGCGGCTGTTGGTGATTTCAGCCTCGCCGTCCGGACCGATGACGAAAATCGGCGGCATCTCGCCTTGCACGATGCCGCGGGGAAACTCGACATAGACCCTGCGGCCATCATCGTAGGCGCTCACCGGCTTCCAGGGAGGGCTGTCGCCGGTGATGCCGTAGCGATAATTTCGCGCCGTAAGCTGCGGTATGATCGGCGTTGTGGCGATCGTCTGCAGGAGGCCCGCCTTCAGAGCCGGATAGGACCACGCAACGGCGGGCATGTAGGGCTTGGCGCCTGAGCGTAGCTCAAGCATGTAGCTGCGCCGGTCCGTCGCGATGATAAGGTTCGTTGTGATGTCCGCCCGCGAGGGTTTCACCAGGACGTGGACGCGTCGGGCAATGCCGGAGCCGCTTTCGGTGTCGCCTATGATCCAGCGCGCGGTGTCACCAGCCGCGATCGGACCGTCTCCAGTCAGGTTCTCGCCCGGTTCAAGCGCGATATCGGTTATCTGGCCAGGTGAGGCGTAGACCTGATAGAGCGCTCCCTCGCTCCACGGGTAGATCTGAATCGCGTTGTAGTAGCCGTCACGGCGCGGTTCCACCCTCGCCGCGGCGTTTGCGTTCTCGACACGGGCGGCCGGCGTTTGCCCGACGGCGCCGCCCCACGCGGGCGCCCAGCCTGGTGGCACGCGAAGAGGTTTCGGCCTTTGGTCGGTCGCGGCGGCCGGAGCCGGCGGCAAGGGCGGAACGTAGGTATCGTAGCTGATCGTCGGCGGCTTCCTCGCAGGCGTGGCGCAACCCTCAAGCAGCGCTGTCGCCGAGACCAGAGCTGACAGCAGATATTTCCAGAAGTTGGTGCCGGCAAGACGCGATGTCGGGCTCATTGGCTCATCTCCCGCGACCAGTTGATGGCGTTGACGTAAAGGCCGAGCGGATTGGCGCGAAGCCGTTCGGCGTCGCTTGGCATCTGCGTCACGATCGTCAGGATCGCGGTCCAGCGCTCGGTGCCTGAAAGCTGACCGTTTTCGTAGTGGTGCTCGATCCAGGCGACACGAAAGGAGCCCGGCGAGGCTCTGATGACCGAAGAAACGTCCACCGCGACCTGCTGCTTGCCAACCTTGGAGAAAGGATCCGCTACGCGTGCATAGTCGTTGAGCGCCGCAGCACCCTGGTCGGTGGTCCAATCATAGGCGCGCAGCCAGTCCTGGCGCAGGATGATCGGGTCAGCGGGGATGGAGCGTACCTGCTCAATAAAGCGGGCGAGATGCCACGCGATCTGCGGATCGGTCGGCTTATAGTCGGCGGTTGCGGGCTCGATCGCTTGAGCCTGGCCGAGCTTATCGACCTGCACGACCCAGGGCACGACCGTGCCGCGGCCCGACTGCCAGACCAGTGAGGTGGCGAGCCCCGCCGACAGGATGAGCGACCCGAACGCCATGGCGCGCCAGTTGCGTGCCTGCACGCGTGCGGAGCCGATGCGTTCATCCCAGATCTGCTGCGCCCTCTGATAGGGGGTTTCCGGTCGAGGGCTCTTGCCGTAGTGGACGGCGGGGCGCCTAAAGATGTTCATTTCGTCATTCGCCTTCAGAAAGAGAAATCGAGGCTCCGCCGCCATGGCTGTCACCGGCGCGCACCGCGTGGGCGGCGGTCTGGGCGCCGTGGGCGAGGCATTGGGAGCGATGCAAGCGTCTGGCCCATTCGGGCTGTCCTTGAGCGCTGGATGGCTTGCCCACGCCGGACGCTTCCGCCGGGGTTGGCGCAGCGGCGCCGCCAATCGTTCCCATGGTCGACGAACCGCCGGTGATTTCAGCGGCCGAACGGGCGCCAGACGCGAAGTTTGACCTAAGCGATTGAGCGGTGTTTGCGGCGGCGCGCTTGAGTGGCGAGGCTGCCGCCGAAGCGCCGGCGCGCGCAACGCCGCCCAGGCCGGAGGCGACGCCTGCCAGGCCGGACTGGCCGGCGGCGCCAAGCACATAGGCGGCCGAACCGCCGCCAGCGAGTGATGTCCCGCCACGCGCGGTTGACGCCGCCCCCGCGAATGCGGCTCTCCCTCCTCGCGTCGCGAGGCTGGCTGCTCCGTAGCCTGCAACTGCGATGCCGCCCGCGGCAAGGCCAGTCCCCACGGCCGCGCCGGCGCCGAGCTGCGGTCCACCCGCGACGAGGCCGTTGGCGATACCGGGACCGAAGATGCCGAGGCCAAGCAGCGACAGCGCCGCCAGCACAATGGCCATCGCCTGGTCGATGGTGGGGTTCTCGCCGCCGAAACCTTGGGTGAATTCGCCGAAGAGGGTCGATCCGATGCCGATGACCACGGCAAGCACCAGAACCTTTATGCCGGACGAGATGACGTTGCCGAGCACGCGTTCGGCCATGAAGGCCGTCTTGCCGAACAGACCGAAGGGGATCAGCACGAAGCCGGCCAGCGTCGCCAGCTTGAACTCGATCAGCGTCACAAAGAGCTGCACCGCCAGGATGAAGAAGGCAAGCAGGACGAGCGCCCAGGCAAAGAGCAGGCAGGCGATCTGGATGAAGTTTTCAAAGAAGGAGATGTAGCCCATCAAACCGGAGATCGCCTCAAGCAATGGTCGTCCGGCGTCGAGGCCGGTTTGGGCCACCTTGCCGGGGTGCAGCAGGTCCTGTGCCGAAAAGCCGGTGCCACTTGCCTTGAGGCCGAGACCGGAGAAACTCTCGAAGACGATCCGGGCGAGACCGTTCCAGTTGGAAATCAGATAGGCGAAGACACCGACGAAGAGCGTCTTCTTGACAAGCCGCGCGAGGATGTCGTCATCGGCGCCCCAGCTCCAGAAGAGCGCGGCAAGCGTCACGTCGATGACAATCAGGGTGGTGGCGACGAAGGCGACCTCGCCGCCGAGCAGGCCGAAGCCGCTGTCGATATAACGGGTGAAGGTGGCCAGGAATTGGTCGATGACGCCGGTATTGCCCATGCCTACCGGGCCTCGTGCTGGCCAGCATCCGGCGACCGCGAAGTGGCCGGCTCGACGATCGCCGCCGGCTTTTCGAGACCGAGGAAGCGATCACGCTGTTCGGCCCACAGCCGCGCGCATCCATCATCACGCAGGGCAGCCTCGCCGAGCGCCTGGCAGCGGCGCAGGCCATCGCGAAGCGAATTCGGGACCGAGGCCGCCGGTGTGTGCTGACCCTCCCCCACCGGTTTGGGTTCCTTCCGGCTCATCTCGAGCGCCGTCGCCGTCATGGCGACGGCGATGAAGACGACGGCCACGACGCGAGCCAGGGTTTTGCCGTCCATGGCGATCGACCTCAGCGGTTGAACATCTGGACCGAGCCGGCCTGGTAGCCGGAGCCAGGCGCCAGGAAGCGGCGGCGTTGCTCACGCCCCTGATCGACCGCGGCAGCACGTTCGGCCTCGGTCAGCGCCTGGGCGCGACCATTGGCGGCTACCACGGCGGTCAGATCCGCAAGCTGCTGGCCCTGAAGCGCAAGCAACTGGTTGCCAGCTTGCGTCGCCTGCAGCGCACCGGTCGCCGATTGGCTGGCCCCGACCAACGCCGACATCTGCGCGCGGGCGGTGTCGATGTTTGCGACGACGCCCGCCTGGACGCGCATTGCGTCCTGGAGACCGCCCACTGTGTTTTGCCAGCGCGAGCGCGCGTCCGTGACGAGTTGCTGGTCGGAAGCAGAGAGCGAGACGCTGCTGTATTGCTGCTGAAATGCCTTGTCGACCTGCTGGACGTCGAAGGCGATGTTCTGTGCTTCGCCGAGAAGCTGTTGTGTACGCTGCACCGACTGTTGCAGTTGCTGCAGCGAGGACAAAGGCAGGCTCGCCAGGTTGCGCGCCTGGTTGATCAGCATCTGGGCCTGGTTCTGAAGCGAGGTGATCTGGTTCGTGATCTGCTGCAGCGAACGCACAGCCGTCAGCACATTCTGGGAATAGTTCGATGGATCAAACACGATCAAGGCATGCGCTGGCGCAGTCATCATCGGCGCTGTCGGCGTGGCGAGCGTCGCCGCGACCACAAGAAGGACGCGCCGGCGGCTTTGACGAACAGTCATGGTTTGGAATCCTTTTCAGGTTCGGAAACGGTGAGGTTGGGAATGAGGTCGGCGGCCCAGCCGACCTCGCGGGCACGCAGCCAGGCCGACAGGAAACCGTCGCGGCCATGCTCGGCGATGATGCTGCCGATCAGGGCCTGATCGCTCTTGGAGGACGCACCGCAAAGCGCAAGCCCGACCTCGGACAGGCCGAGCTCGAAGAGACGGTTGCCGCGACGGGATTGGCAGTAATAATCGCGCTTGGGTGTGGCTCTGGCCAGGATCTCGATCTGGCGGTCGTTCAGGCCGAAGCGGCGATAGATGGCGGTAATTTGCGGCTCGATCGCGCGTTCATTGGGCAACAGCAGCCGGGTTGGACAGCTTTCGATGATCGCCGGCGCGATAGCCGAATTGTCGATGTCGGAGAGCGACTGGGTGGCGAAGACGACGCTGGCATTCTTCTTGCGGAGCGTCTTCAGCCATTCGCGCAACTGCCCGGCGAACGCGTCATCGTCGAGGGCAAGCCAGCCTTCGTCGATGATGAGCAGGGTCGGACGACCGTCGAGGCGGTCGCCGATGCGATGAAACAGATAGGACAGGACGGCCGGCGCGGCCGGCATGCCCACCAGGCCTTCGATTTCGAACGCCTGCACGGAGGCCTGGCCGAGGTGTTCGGCCTCTGCGTCGAGCAGCCGGCCGTTCGGGCCACCAACACAGTAAGGGCGAAGCGCCTGTTTCAGGTCATTGGCCTGCAGAAGCACGCTGAGCCCGGTGATGGTGCGCTCCTCGACCGGGGCCGAGGCGAGCGAGGTCAGCGCCGCCCAGATATGCTCCTTTGCGTCCGGCGTGATCTGGATGCCCTCTCGCGTCAGAATCGCGCGGATCCAGTCGGCCGCCCAGGCGCGCTCGTAGGCATCGTGAACGCGGGCGAGCGGCTGCAGCGCAACGGAAGCCTCCATGCCTTCGGTGAGAAGACCCCCGAGATCGTGCCAGTCGCCGCCCATGGCGAGCGTCGCCGCGCGGATCGAGCCGCCGAAGTCGAAGGCGAAGATCTGAGCCTTGCGGTAGCGGCAGAATTGCAGCGCCATCAACGCCAGCAGCACCGACTTGCCGGCACCGGTCGGGCCGACGACCAGCGTGTGACCGACGTCGCCGACATGAAGGACCAACCGGAACGGGGTCGAGCCCTCGGTCTTGCCGTAAAGCAAGGGAGGACCGACCAGATGCTCGTCCCGTTCCGGCCCCGCCCACACGGCAGAAAGGGGGATGATGTGGGCGAGATTGAGCGTCGAGATAGGCGGCTGGCGGACATTGGCATAGGCGTGCCCGGGCAATGAGCCGAGCCAGGCGTCGACGGCGTTGACGGTCTCGACAATGGCCGTGAAGTCGCGGCCCTGGATGATTTTCTCGACAAGCCGCAGTTTCTCGTCGGCCACGCGCGGGTCGCAATCCCATATGGCGACACTGGCGGTGACATAGGCCATGCCAGCCATGTCGGCGCCGAGCTCCTGCAACGCCGTGTCGGCATCGGCCGCCTTGTTGGCGGCGTCAGTGTCGAGGAGTGCTGATGCCTCGTTGGTCATCACCTCCTTTAGGATCGAGGCGATGCTCTTGCGCTTGGCGAACCATTGCCGCCGTATCCTGGTCAAAAGGCGGACAGCGTCGACCTTGTCGAGCAGGATCGCGCGCGTCGACCAGCGGTACGGGAAGGCCAGCCTGTTGAGGTCATCAAGCAGGCCGGGTGTCGTGGCGGTCGGGAAGCCGACGATGGTGAGCACGCGAAGATGCTTGTCGCCAAGCCGCGGTTCGAGCCCGCCGGCGAGCGGCTCGTCGGCCAGCAGCGCATCGAGATAAATTGGCGTCTCGGGGACCCGCACCGAATGACGCTTGGTCGAGATGGTCGAATGCAGGTAGGTCAGCGTTTGGCCGTCATCGAGCCAGTGGCATTCAGGCATGAAGCCGTCGAGCAGGGACAGCACGCGCTCAGTCCGGTCGACAAAAGCGCGGACGACCTCGCCCGGATCCGCGCCGGCCTGGTCGCGACCCTCATAAAGCCACCCCTCGGCGCGCCTGGCGTCTTCGGGCGGCGGCAGGAACAGGAATGTGAGAAAGTAACTCGATACGAAATGAACCCCCTCCTCGTCGAAGTCGGCTTTGCGCTCGGCATCGAGCAGGCCGGAGGCCGCATTGGGAAACTGGCTTTCGGGGTAAGAAGCCGCTTCGTGCCGCTGCGCTTCGACGAAGATGCTCCAGCCCGAGCCGAGGCGGCGAAAGGCATTGTTGATGCGCGACGCCACCGCAACAAGTTCCGCCGCTACGGCGGAGTCCAGATCGGGTCCGCGAAATCTCGCGGTGCGCTGAAGGCTGCCGTCCTTGTTAAGCACGACCCCGGGGGCGACGAGTGCCGCCCAAGGCAGAAAGTCGGCAAGGCGAGCAGCAGTCCGGCGGTATTCGGCAAGGCTCATCATGGCAGTGCCCTCAAACCGACAGATGCCCGGGCAGCCGCAGGTGCCGGCGGCCGACTTCGAAAAAAAGCGGATCGCGCCTGGCAGCCCATACCGCCGTAAAATGTCCGATTGCCCATATGAGAAGACCGACCAGCCAGAGCCGCAGCCCAAGACCGACAGCGCCCGCCAGCGTGCCATTCAGGATCGCGATTGCACGCGGCGCGCCCCCGAGCAGGATCTGCTCGGTGAGCGCCCGGTGCACCGGCACCGTCCACCCCGGCACAGCGCCGAGCTGTTCGAAAGCGGTCGTCATCAGATCAACGCTCCGCCGCCGAAAGAGAAGAACGAAAGGAAAAAGCTCGACGCCGCGAAGGCGATCGAAAGGCCGAAAACGATCTGGATCAGCCGCCTGAAGCCACCCGAACTGTCGCCGAAGGCCAGCGTCAGACCGGTGACGATGATGATGATGACGGCGATGATCTTGGATACCGGTCCTTCGACCGACTGCAGGATCTTCTCGAGCGGCTGTTCCCACGGCATCGAGGAGCCCGACGCAAGGGCGACCGGCGCGAGCATGAGATTGAAGGCAATGGCGGCGCTGGCCGCGGCCAGGCTGGCTTGGCAGCGCGAAGAAAGGCGGATCATGAAATGTCTCCTGTGTTGATCGGTGTGGCTTCAGCGATGCGATAGTCGCCATCGGGGCCCAGACCCTCGACCCTGACCAGTTCGACAAGCCGTCGCGCGGCGCCGCGTCCGGAGAGCACGGCTACAAGGCCGATGGTGTCGGCGATCAGCGCACGCGGGACAGTGACGACGGCCTCCTGGATCAGCTGCTCAAGTCGGCGCAGAGCGCCAATACCGGAGCCCGCATGAAGGGTGCCGATGCCACCGGGATGCCCGGTGCCCCACGCCTTCAAGAGGTCCAGCGCCTCGGCGCCGCGCACCTCGCCGATCGGAATGCGATCGGGCCGCAGGCGCAGCGAGGAACGAACCAGGTCGGAAAGCGTGGCAACGCCATCCTTGGTGCGCATCGCGACGAGGTTGGGGGCCGCGCATTGCAGTTCGCGGGTGTCTTCGATGATGACGACCCGGTCCGTCCCTTTCGCCACTTCGGCAAGCAGCGCGTTGGTCAGGGTCGTCTTGCCGGTCGACGTGCCGCCGGCAACGAGGATGTTTGCGCGGCCAGCAACCGCGCCGCGCAAAACAGCGGCGTGACAAGACGTCATGATGCCCGCCGCGACATAGTCATCGAGCGTGAAGACGGCGACCGCGGGCTTGCGGATGGCGAAGGCCGGCGCGGCGACCACAGGCGGCAGCAGGCCTTCGAAACGCTCACCGGTTTGCGGCAACTCGGCCGAGACGCGCGGGGAACGGGAATGGACCTCGGCACCGACATGATGGGCGACAAGCCGCACGATCCGCTCGCCAGCGGCAGGCGCCAGCATTTCGCCCGTATCGGCCAAACCTTCCGAAAGCCGATCGACCCAGATCCGGCCATCCGGGTTCAGCATGACCTCAATGATCGCGGGGTCGTCCAGGAAACGGGCGATGGCGGGCCCGAGCGCGGTGCGCAGCATACGCGAGCTGCGCGCGCGTCCTTCGGTATCGTTGTGCAAGATAGCCATGCTGTCCCCGTTTGGTGCGGGAACTCATCGAGCAGTTCCCGGTCGGGATAAGCAAAAGAGGCCTGAAGCAGCCCGATTCAACAGCTTTCGACCGCCGTCGTAGCGCAGCGAGTAAAAACCGGCGAACGGCGGCGCCGAGCTCAGGAAGCTTTAAGGCCAGCGTATCGCGGCGTTCCAACATCGGCAGAATGTGAACGCGCGCAATGGTACGTACATGTTTATTGACATATGACTCCCGCCGGGTTTATGAAATGGCCTGGCAGTGGCGGCGATCGCCCTTTCCACGGCGCGGAGGATTGTCATGCGGTTCGGTCCCGAGGGCTCGGTGTCGCGGCGCCAATCAGGCGTTTCAAAACATGCTCGAAACGCCCCGACGCTCGTTTCGCCGCGCCCCTTGACGGCAGGGGGCGGCGAAGCTTCATGAGCATGCTCGACATCTGGCTTGGGATCCTGCAAGGGCTGCGCATAACGGCAGCGGTCACCGCCTATGGCTTGGTCTTCGCGGTGCCCTTCGCGCTTGTTTTCGGCGTCGCGCAGTTTCTGACCACTGGCTTGACGCGCTTTCTGGTCACGGCAGTCATCGAATTCTGGCGCAGTTCGGCGGTCGTCGTCCTGCTCTTCGTCTTCTACTACGTTCTGCCGGTCATGGGGGTCACCCTATCGGCGATGACCGTCAGTGCATTGGTGCTCGGCCTCAATAGCGGCGGCTATGCCAGCCAAGCGGTGCGCGCCGGGCTCCAATCTCTTCCTGCCGGCCAACGCGAGGCTGGAATGGCGCTCGGCCTCTCTCGCCCCGCGATCCTGCTTCTGATCGAGCTGCCCCAGGCGTTGGTCGCCATGAGTCCCACATTCGTCAACAACCTTATTCAGCTGGTGAAGGCGACTTCCCTTGTCTCTTTGGTCACGCTGACGGACATGACCTTTCGCGCCAAAGAAATCTCGCAGACCGAATACGACCCGGTCGCGATCTATTCGGCGTTGCTGCTGGCCTTCTTCGTCGTCTGCTATCCAATCGCGCTCGCCGGCCGCTGGCTCGAGGCGCGGGTCAATCCCGAAAGAGGAGCGCCTCGTGGGATTTGACCTCGATTTCGCGCTCTCGACCATCCCGATCATAATCGGTGCGATCGGGACTACCCTGCTCGCCACGGTCTTGAGTTGCCTCGGTGCGTCGGCGCTTGGCTTCACTTTCGAAATGATGCGCCGCGGGGGCGGTGCGCCCGGCCTCGCCATGCGCTTCCTGATCGACTTCATCCGCTCGACGCCGGTCTTGGCCTGGCTCTATTTCCTGTATTTCGTCCTGCCCTTCTACGGGATCCGGCTTGGCGCCATGACGGTGGGCATATTGGGGCTAAGCCTGTACTACAGCGGTTATCTGGCGGAGGTGTTCAAGGCGGGCATCGACGCTATTCCGAGGGGCCAGCAGGAAGCAGCGAGAGCCTTGTCGCTCACCCGCCGCGACACCGTCATCTTCGTCATCGCACCGCAAATGCTGCGCAACATCGCCGCGCCCCTGGGCAACTACCTGGTTTCCATTCTTAAGGCGACGCCTTATCTCGCGATCCTGGCCGTGCCCGAAATGCTCGGGCGCGCCTTCGATATCGCTTCCGAGACCTATCGCTACGCGGAGCCGCTGACCGTCGCCGGCGTTCTGTTTCTCGCCCTGGCGCTGATCGTTTCTTATGGGGTGAAGCGCATGGAGAAGCTCCTGCTTGCGAGCGGGCGCCGCTGATGCTCGACCGACGCGCGCCTGCGACCTCGACGCTTCAATCCTCCCCGCTCGTGCGGATCGACGGTCTGAACAAGTGGTTCGGTGCCCTGCACGTTTTGAAAGACATCGATCTGAGCTTACGGCCGGGTGCGCGCGTCGTCGTGTGCGGACCCTCCGGGTCCGGCAAGTCGACATTGATACGCTGCATCAACGGTCTTGAGCGTTTCCAAAAGGGGACGATAGAGTTTGAAGGCAGAAGTCTGGGAAAAAGCGATCGCGATGCCGCGATGGCGCGCCGCCTGACAGGCATGGTGTTCCAAAGCTTCAATCTCTTCCCTCACCTCACCGTGCTTGCCAACTGCACGCTGGCGCTGCGCCGGGTCCTCTTGAAGTCGGCGCATGAGGCCGAAGAGATCGCCATGCGGCATCTGACGGCGGTGCACATCCCCGAAAAGGCGCGCGCCTATCCGGCCCAGCTGTCGGGCGGCCAACAACAGCGGGCGGCGATCGCGCGCGCTCTGTGCCTAGATCCCCGTATCATGCTGTTCGATGAACCCACCTCCGCGCTCGACCCGGAAATGATCAAGGAAGTGCTCGACGTCATGATCGCGCTCGCGAAAACCGGCGTGACCATGGTCTGCGTGACGCACGAAATGGGATTTGCCCGCGAAGTCGCGGATGAGATCGTTTTCATGGACCAAGGCAGCATCGTCGAGCACGCGTCTTCCAGTGATTTCTTCTCTGGAGCCGCTCACCCGCGCGCCAGGCTGTTCCTGGACACCATCCTGAGCCATTGAGAGCCGACACCTGGTGAACGTCACGCATGCAACCGCGGCGCGATCGGCAACATGACAACTGGATCGGCGCCGGAATCGCCGCGCGGACTACCAGTCCGGCGCGAACGCATAACCAGCAGAGCGGACGGTCCGGATCACATCGCTTCCCACAGATGCCCGAAGCCTTTTGCGCAACCTGGCAATATGAACGTCAACACCGCGTATATCGGTTGCGGCGGCGTGCTCAGGCCATGCGGTCGCGACCAGTTCCTCCCGGCTGAAGACCTTGCCAGGTTGCGCCAGAAGGCTGCGCAAAAGCTTGAATTCGATCGGCGGCATAACGATTTCTTTTTGCTTGAAGAAGGTCCGGTGGGTCTGTCGGTCCAAGCGGAAATCGCCCTGCACCAGATCGCCTGTCTTGGTTTCGCGCGAGAGCTTCGCGACACCTGCTTTGCCATGCAGCCAGGTCAAAAGCTGCTCGGGCGCGAACGGTCGCGAAAATATCTCGTCGACGCCCGCCTTGATAAGGTCCAGGTGCAGTTTGCCGGAACGAGGCGCGACCAAACCTGCAAGGGGCGTTGCTCTTGTCGCCTCGGACGACTTCAGCGACAGGCATTGCTTGGCGATTGCGCGGTCGCCCGGATGACAGTCCAGGATAACGGCAAGCGGCGTTTCGGCCTTAATGGTCCGCGCAACCTCCTTGTCAGCCGTGATCAGGCGGGTTTCGAAGCCGGCTGCGGAAAGGATGTGCCCGAAAACCAGAAAGAAATCCGGGTCGTTCGAAGAGATCAGGACCAGCGGCGTCATGAGTCCATCAACCCAATGCGGTGCATCATAGCGCTGACTACCGCGCAAATGGGCGCGATGACAATATCCTCTGGCGGGCGAGCCTTCAGCTGCCGGTGGCAATCAGCCTAGATTTTATCCGCAAGTATGACGCCGCTGATGCCGTAAGCGCGGCGCGTCTGCTCAATGGCCTCAGGCGTGACATCGATCAGCAGCGCGATGATATCGCCATCCGGATGCTCGAGAGCATTGCCGAGTTCGTAAAGCGTCCAGCCAAGCGCACGCAGGCGTTTCGGCCAGAATGTTTCGCACACCACGCTGATCTGTCGAATTCCCAGGCTTTGCGCCGTCTCAAGAAGGCCGCACAGAACAAAGCCGGCGATCGGCGACGACGTTCCGTGCGTGCGAAGCGATGGGACGACAAAAAAACGCGTCCATTCGAAAATTTCAGCCGCTCGCGGAGGCGTGCCGCCGGCGAGAACGGGGAAGACCTCGCTCATCAGATGCGGCTCCAGCGTCGGAACAAGACGGGAGCCGCCGACGATCCTGCCGTTGGTGTCGAGCGCCAGAACATAAAGCGTATGCTCGTTGTCGAATGCGTCGATCTCGATGTTGATGGGGCGGGCGACGGCGCGCCATCGTCTATGCTTGACGTAAATGTCGTACCGGATGCGAAAATAGCGCTCCAGCACTTTTCTATACTGCTTCCTGTTTTCCCAGGTGACCAGATGAATACGGACCATGTCGCCTCCAAAAGTGGAGGTCGTAGGAAAACACGCTTCGTGCCCGTATGATGGTATTCAGGTATTGCTAAATCTGGATTTCCTGTCGTCGCAGAGCTTTGACGATGGCATGCGAGACATTGGCTGCATCCAGCTTGCCTCGAATGTTGCGCTGATGGCTTTCAACTGTGTTCCTGGTGACGCCCAGGATGCAGGCGATGTCTTCGTTCGATTTGCCTTCGGCGCTCCACTCCAGGAGTTCGCGCTCGCGCGGCGTCAAGGGCGCGGCCTCTGCGCCCTGGGCGGATTCTTCCAGCCCTGACAGGCGTCGGAACGTATGCACGCAAAGCGTCTCGATGAACGGCACGACGCTCGGCGCTATTTCAATCCGATCGCCCGCTGCCGTGACGACGCCTGGGCCCGCCAGCGGCACGTGGACGGGAACACAGAGGCCTTGGCCCATTCCGAAATCCGCCGCTTCGTCCATCACCAGCTTTGCGCGCGCAACAAGCTTTGCCGGCGGCAGTTCCTCCCACAGGAACGGCTTCGACGAATGCCGGCACTGCGCGACGCAGGGATCATGCGAAAAGTAATCCTCTGACATGTAGCGAAGATACCACTCGGGCGGCCAACCATCGACCAGGATCTCTCGCTTCCAGTCGGTGTCGTGCGGCACCGGCAGGCCGGTGATCAGAAAATAACGCAGGCCATAACGCTCGATGGCAGAGCGGAACTCTTGGAGGATACCATCCACCGAGCACGCGGCATCGATCCTTGAGATCGCTGCAAACAACCCGACAAGACTATCGATCTCCATCGGCAGACCTCGACAAGAGTCAGGCCCCGTCCCGGCCAGAAACTTACGGTCACAGATGCGATATATTCAATGGGACTTGCGCCGAATGTACACTTCAGGAGTCAATTAGCTGGCACAAAGATAAAGAGCCTGAAAGCCGTATCAATGCTGGCTTAACAGACCGCGCTTCATTCCGCTGACTTTAGGGTCGTCTGCTTTGTCCCGCGGGCTGCTCGCCGATTCGATGGAACGGCCGCGATCAACTCTTGCGGCTCCACATCCAAAGCCTTCGCCAGGATCTCGACTGTATCCAGCGTGGCGTTTCGCCGACCGGCCTCGACGCTGCTGATATAGGCTCGCGTGCGGCCCGAAACGAAAGACAACTGCTCCTGAGACAGTTTTCTTTCTCTCCGTAGCCGCTGCACGTTCAAACCAAAAACGCCGCGAAGTTTCATCAAACAACGGATGCTACGACGCGCACTATGGTGCGACACACTATAGTGCACATTCCGCATTGACAGCGGTGCTGTTGGCTGTTTGAAACAACCAGCGAATTCATCGTTTCCTGACACAGGAATAGCCATGCCGAGCCGGCCGTTTCGCGACCTCGCGCACAACAGTTCCGTGCATTCCTCAGGCAACATTAGCCGACCCGGAAGGGAAGAAAGCCGGGTTCTGGAATTCGTCTGCATCCGATGCGGTGCCGCCTACCCCGCCGATATCACCATCGACTCCAAAGGGTGCGCGCGGTGTCAGGAGACCGCACCCGCAAATCTTCGGCCGGTTTATTCGGATCCTCCCCCTCATCCTCTGGACGGCGCGACCGCCTCGCGCTCGCTATGGCGTTTTGCGCATATGCTGCCTTGCACAGCCGCGGATGCAGTGAGCCTTGGCGAGGGTTTGACACCGTTGCTTGCCGCGCCTCGCATCGGCGCGCTTCTCGGCGTGCCCAACCTCGCAATCAAGGACGAAGGCCGGAACCCGACCTGGTCGCATAAGGACCGCTTCTCGACCGTCGCGGTCAGCGTGGCGCGCGCACGTGGCGCGAAGACCGTTGCGACCGCGTCTTCTGGCAACGCCGGCGCCTCGCTGGCGGCCTACGCTTCCAGAGCCGGGCTGAAGTGCGTTGTCACTACTTTCGCCGGGTCGGCCGGCGCGATGCTGGCGCAGATCCGAAAATATGGCGCGACGGTGCTGCCCTTGGTCAACAAAATGGACCGATGGTCGCTGCTGGAACAGGCGGCTGCCCGCTATGACTGGTTCATCGCCTCGCCCTATCACGGTCCGGTCGTCGGCAGCCATCCGCTCGGCATCGAGGGCTACAAGACGATCGCCTACGAGATCGTCGAGCAATCGGATGGCGCGGCGCCGGACTGGTGCGTCCTGCCGGTCTGCTATGGCGATGCGTTGTCCGGCCTGTGGGCGGGTTTTTGCGAGTTGTACGCCCAAAGGACCATCACGCAGCTGCCCCGTCTCGTCGCCGCGGAGGTGCACGGGTCGTTGGCGGACGCCCTTGCCAGCGGTGCCGATGCCTTGAGTGAGCGCAAGATGCTCTTCGACAGTCTTGCCGTATCGATCGGCACGCCGCGCAGCACGTTCCAGGCTTTGAAGGCTCTGCGCGAATCCGGCGGGCACGCGGTCCCCGTCGACAATCATGACCTGATCGCGATGCAGGAACGCCTTGCGCGCGACGAAGGAATCTTTGCCGAACTGGCATCGGTTACGCCGCTGATCGCCATATCGACGTTGAAGGACCAAGGGATCATCGCAGCCACCGACCGCGTCGTGGCTGTTGTGACCGCCAGCGGTCTCAAGGACCTCGATCGGTCCACTGAATCGAACGGACACGATCGAATCTTCCGGACGACCCAAGACGCCTGGCGCTGGCTCGACAAAAGCGGGTTGGATCTCGCCTCATAGATTCTCCACCGCACCGATAGCCGACGGCACCGCACTTGCTGCCTGGGTTTTGAGCACATCGTCGAGACTGCGCCGCAGCCAAAGAAAGCGCGTCCATTGCGTCTCTGCCGCCGGTGCGATTGTCGTCAGCGTCCTCGGCTCAGACGGTTCCTTGCAGGGCCAGCCAGGCAGGGTCGCAAGCCAGTCGTCATTGTAGACGGTCTCGGCATGGCGATGGCCTTCGTCAGGCATGATGACCGCGACCTGTGCGTCCGGAAGGGTCGTTGCAACCCATCGCGCCACCAACGCGGCGGCGCCGCTGGTCGGCCCCATGAAGATGCCATGCTCGCGCAGCAAACGGTGCGCGCTCAGATACGCCGGATAGGCGCCGACCCAATGAATCTCGTCGACAAGCTCATGCCTGACGTTTTTCGGCAGAACGCTGTTGCCCAGGCCCCGCAGCATGCGTTTGCCGACGGGCTGCCCGAACAGAATGCTGCAATGGGTATCGACGGCAAACACCGTCAGATGGGGAAAGACCGTTCGCAGAAAGGACGCGGTGCCGCATAGCGAACCGCCCGTCCCGACGCAGCCGACCAGACAATCGACCTTTCCCATTGCCCGGATGAAAAGTTCAGCCAGCCGCGCATAGGCAAGCCAGTTCCCCGGACTGTCGTATTGGCGGGTCCAGAAGCCGTCCGGCTCCGTGGCCAGGATTTCCTGCAGGCGCTCGAGCCGACCAGGCTGATTGCCGTCGCCGCGTGGATCGTCGAGCGCTATGACCGTGGCGCCGATGCGCTCCAGCCGGGCTTTGTATTTGGCATCGATAAGCGTCGAAGCGGTGACGAGGGTAAGGCGATAGCCACGCGCCGCCGCGAGCAGCGCCACCGCCATGCCGAACGTGCCGGACGTCGTCTCGACGATGTGGGAGCCTGCCTTCAATTCGCCATTCGACGCAGCCCGATCCAGAATGTAGCGGGCCGGCATCAGCTTCATCAACGGAAAAGCCGCCGCCACCAGATTTGGCGCCAGGCGAGCAAGGCGTGGGGTCTCAAGGTCCCTGAAATAGTCGACTGCGAGGGTCACCATGTCCAGCCCTCCGCATTGACCAGATGGACCTCGACGTCCTTGAAGCCGGCGCGTCTTATCTGTTGTGCGGTCAAAGCTGCCCGTCGCTTCAGGTTCGATGCGAAAAGATCGAAAATCAGACCAAACAACGAGCCGCTATGGGCGACTTGCACCCCGCAGGCCCCGGCTCGCCTGGCGATTTCGGCGATCTCGTCGAACCGTTGTTTCGGCAAGTGCCGTTGACTGATCACGGCGCTGGCCGAGGCGGCGCGTCCGAGAAGATTTGGGTCCTGACGGTAAACCGCGCGCGCCACCAGCGCCCGAAGCACGCCGAATTCCTGGATTTCGGCACTGTCGTAGCGCGCCGGCGGCAGCTGCAATGTGTCGACCGGGACGCCGCCATTCGCCTTGAACCCGACCAGTAGCAGCGGCGGCAGCGAGCCGCCGAAATTCTCGATCACCGTGCCCTCGCGTTGCGCGAACAGGACCGCATGCTCATCGAATGCGATCGCGTCGCTGGCGCGCTCGGCGGCAACGGCGAGACGCCCGATGCTCGAGGGCCGCAACTGGACCTTGAGGGCTGCGGCCACAGCGCGAATGGAAGCGACGACGTCCGCGGTCGATGAGCCGTAGCCGTGCCCCACGGGAATCGAGCTTTGAAGTGTCAGCACGCCACCACCGGTCACATTCAAGAAATCGAGTGTGAGCCGCGCGGCTGCCGAAGCCTTGATCTTATGATCGGGGTGGACAATGACCGCATCGCCGTCGGTTCTGGCAAAGGTCGCCTCGGACCTCAAAGCGGAGATCGGCAGCGTGACCAGCCCGCGATGAAGGCGCCCGCCATCATCCTTGAAGACGCCCTGGATGAGCTCGCCGTGATGCGCAATCGCCGCCCCCGTCCCGATCGCAGACCGCAGCGTTTCACGGCTCACAAGATTGCCGGCGCCAGCCATTTTCATCTCCCCCGCGCTTTCTCGCAGCGGAGGAAGATGGCGCTGACGGGTCAGGCCCGCTCTCAATGAATTCCGGCATTGACGGCTTCCTGTCGAACGAGCCGGCCGGGAGGCGGGGGATCGATCGTCAGGCGGCGGAGCCGAGGTGCCTCAGCGGCCGGCCAACCGAAACCGCTTGCGCTGCAGCCATGATACCTTGCGCATCGATCCCGTAATGCCGGTAGAGATCGGCGATCGTACCAGTCTGGCCGAAATGCTCGACGCCCAAAGCGCGTGTACGGTGGCCATGGACCGACCCCAGCCAGGCGAGCGTCGCGGGGTGCCCGTCCAACACCGTCACGATGGCGCAGGACGCCGGAAGACCGGCAAAAAGGCGCTCGACATGACTTGAAGCGCGTGGATGGCCGTACTGGCGCGCCCGGGCCGCGGCTGACCAGCCGGCGTTCAGCCGATCGGCCGAGGTCACGGCCAGAAGCCCGACATCGCGCCGATCGCCGGCCAGCAATCCCAGCGCCTGTATCGCTTCCGGCCCGACTGTGCCGGAATAAGCTATCACCAGGTCGGCGTTTGGCCCGGGCGGGCGCAGCCAGTAGGCGCCATCGACGATGTCGCGCGCCAGCTTACTTTCCATCGGGCGTGTCGGCTGCTCGATCAAGCGCGTCGAGAGCCTCAAGTAGACCGAACCTCCGGTCTGATCTCGCAGCCAGGTATGGTCGTCAGGCTCGGCTTCGCCGGTACGCTGCATGTAGTCGAATGCCCAACGCAGGATGATTGCCAGTTCATCGACATAGGCAGGCTCGAACGTCGCCAGACCGTCCTGCGCCATGCCGATCAGCGGCGTGGCGATCGATTGATGCGCTCCGCCTTCTGGAGCCAGCGTCACACCGGAGGGCGTCGCCGCCAGGATAAAGCGGGCGTCCTGGTAACAGGCATAGTTGAGCGCGTCGAGGCCGCGCTCGATGAAGGGATCATAGAGCGTGCCAACCGGAAGCAGTCGCTCGCCGTGGAGCGAGTGCGATAACCCGAGCGCCGAAAGCATGGTGAAAAGGTTCATCTCCGAGATGCCCAGTTCGATATGCTGTCCCGACGGCGCAAACGTCCAGTTGAAGGTGGAGGGAATGCGCTCCTGGCGGAAAATGTCCGCCTGGTCGCCGCGCGCGAACAGACCCCGTTTGTTTACCCAGGCGCCGAGATTGGTCGAGACGGTGACGTCGGGGGATGTCGTGACGACACGGCTCGCAAACTCGCTGTCCGATTTTGCGATCTCGTGCATCAAAAGCCCGAAACCTTGTTGTGTCGACATGGCCGGCTGAGCGCCGAAGCCGATGCGCGCTGGCACCGGAACAGCTGGGGCTTTGTGACGACGCGGGGCTGGCTGCGCAAAAGGCGACGACGCGAGGAAGGATCGTATCGCAGCCTCGTCATAGGCAAGGCCCTCGAAAATGTCCCATTCGCGGCCCTCGCGGACTCCCATGCCTTGCCGCAGCACGTCGACCTGCGCCGGTGTCATCAGTCCGGCGTGGTTGTCTTTGTGGCCGGCGAGCGGCAGGCCAAAGCCCTTGATCGTATAGGCGATGAAGCAGGTCGGACGATCATGTCCGCGCGCTTGCTCGAAGGCATCGATGATGCTCGCCAGATCGTGGCCGCCGAGATTTGCCATCAGGGCCGCAAGCTCATCGTCGCTGCGCTTCTCGATCAGACGGCTGACCGGTCCTTGATCGCCCAGATCGTCCAGCAGGCGCCTGCGCCAGGCAGCGCCGCCCTGGAAGGTCAGCGCGGAATAGAGCTGATTGGGGCATGCATCGATCCAGGTCCGCAGCTTTTCGCCGCCCTTTTCCTCGAAGGCGGCCTGTTGCAACGTCCCATGTTTCAGGATCACCACATCCCAGCCGAAGTTGCGAAAGATGGATTCGAAACGCTGCCACAGGCCTTCGCGCACTACCGCGTCGAGGCTCTGCCTGTTGTAATCGACGACCCACCACGTGTTGCGCAGGCCATGCTTCCAGCCCTCGAGAAGCGCCTCGAAGATATTGCCTTCATCCATTTCGGCGTCGCCGAGCAGGGCCACCATCCGGCCTTCCGGCCGATCGGTCTTCCAGCCTTTTGCCGTGACATAATCCTGGACCAGGGACGAGAACAGGGTCTGCGCCACGCCCAGTCCAACCGACCCGGTCGAGAAATCGACGTCGTCGATATCCTTGGTTCGGGACGGATAAGACTGCGCGCCGCGATAGCCACGAAAATTCTGCAGCTGCTCAACCGTCTGCTTGCCGAACAGATATTGGATGGCATGGAATACCGGGCTGGCATGCGGCTTGACGGCGACGCGGTCCTGCGGCCTCAGGATCTGGAAATAGAGCGCCGTCATCAAGGTCGACGCGGACGCCGACGACGCCTGGTGGCCGCCGACCTTGAGGCTGTCCGTCGACGCCCGAAGATGATTGGCGTGATGAATCATCCAGACGGCCAGCCAGAGGACCTTGCGCTCAAGCTCGGAAAGGATCGTCATTGTCGGCTCCTGTGAAATCGCGGCTCAACGATACCTGCGTCGATCTTCCGAATGTGACTATTCTTGCCCAAACCGATCGATCATATTGGCTGCTCCAGCCAATAACGATGCCCAAACGAGGGAACGATGCCAAATCCAGCGCTTGACGCAATCGACCTGAAGATCATCGCCGCGCTGCAGAAGAACGCCAAGGCGACTTCGAACGACCTCGCCCAAGCCGTCGGTCTGTCGCCCTCGCCTTGCGCGCGGCGCGTCAGGCTCCTGGAGAACGCCGGCGTCATCAAGGGCTACACCGTGGTCGTCGACCAGAAGAAGCTCGGCCTGCCGATCAGCGCTTTCGCGTCGATCAAGCTCGAACGGCAACGCGAGGACGATCTCGACCGTTTCTCGCAAGCCGTGCTGCGCTGGCCGGAGGTTGTCGACTGCTATCTGATGACCGGCCAGCGCGACTACCTGATGCGCATCGTGGTGCGCGACCTCGAGGCCTATGAGCGGTTCATCAAGGACAAGCTGACGCGGCTGGACAACATCGCTTCGATCGAAAGCAGCTTTGCCCTGGGCCAGGTCAAGCGCTCGGAAGTGCTGCCCATCTGATCGGCCGGGTATTCCGCGACGGCCACCGCGGCAACTGACGCGAGGTTCGGCACCCCTCACCTACCCCGATGGCATTTCACCCGCGGGTGCATGCCCCTCGTGCCACACGCGAGATCTGCGGCAATCCCCATTTCGGCCTTGCCGACACATGTCAAACAAATTTGCCAAGTGCCGACAGGTACTCCGTTACCCGACGTTCAAGCTACGCTGGGCACCATCAAGACTCCGACTGCCGTGGTTGTAAGGGACGTCGGCCAAGCACGCTTTATTTCGCTGCTCGATAAGAATCGGAAAGCGCTTCTTCACTTCGACGTAGGCTTCCACGCCGCTTTGTTCTCCGCCACCTCCAGGATTGCCGTTGGATAGCCTATCGCAAAGTGTCGGCCCAGGCGCTGCGAGGCTCGCTCAAATTTTAGTGGCGCGTGGCAATCTGCTCCGTGTGGCCCCGCAGTTCGGTCGCCAGCCTCCCCGGATGAATCGCGGGTTGTACAGGAACGCAAAGCAATCCAAGCGCTTTCCAAATTGACAAGCGGTCGAATTGCTTTGCTTGCGGTGATGCCGACTGTCAATTTTTGGCGTCGCGATGATATGCTTACTACGGGCGACATAGGCGGTCAGCGATCATCAAGGGTAGTCTGCTTCCAAGCGGCGAAGACCGCCGCTAGTCACGGAAATCCGTAACCTTCATTGAGCGCTCGGTTGCGCATGCAGTGATAGGCTCAACCTTGCCAGCTTTTCTCCATGCTCGTTGCGGATTTCGATGAACAACTCCTGGCCATTGAGGTCCTTAAGGAATTCTCTCGTCAGGTCTACCAGACCTTCTATGGCCTGATGACGCGCGCTCCCGATCCCATCGCATTCGATGCCTACCTCATCCTTGAGGACAACGTCGCGATCACCGCTATCAAAGAAGTATCTCGCCATCGCACCAGCTCGCCATCAGAATGTTGTTGCGGTCCTTTGATGCAAGTAGGTGGCGTCAAAATCTCCGGCTCGGACGAGCCCGGCCCAATCAACAGCATGAAATCGGGTGCCCTCGGTAAATATCAGCCCATTGCGTCGTAGCTCCTGAAGCACTCGGTTCACGTGGACGGTTGACAGGCCCAACGCGTCGGCAAGGGCCGCCTGCGTGACCGGGAGATTGGCTACATGATCTTTGATAACCCCCATCGAGTGAAGGCGAACGATCAGTTCGCACAATATGTGAGCCATACGAGTATAGGCGTCGCGCCTTCCAACGTTGGTAACCCATTCTCGGTATATTGCTGCGTCGATCAGCGTCGAGCGCCAAAATATAGCGGCTATGGAGGCATGTCGGTCGCAGATGGCTCGCATGGCATCATGCCGCATGAAGCCCAGACTGGCGCGCGCGAGCGATGAAAAGGTGCAGTCCAGAACCGAGAGATGCATACCGTGCAGATCGGGAATATCTCCCGGAACAAAGAAGGACGTGATCTGCCGTTTGCCGTCGCCGGTAAGCTTGGTGGATCCCACCAAGCCTTCCAAGACCACAAATGAATGGGTGGGTCGCTCGCCCTCGCGTACAATATCCTCGTTTGCACGACACTCCCTCTTTGAAAGCGGAATGCCTTCTAAAATAGCTATATCTGACTGGGTCAGATGGGAGATGTTCTGAAGCTTACGGATCAAAACGTTCGGGGAAAGGACATGTGCCAAGTTGGGTGACCGGGTTGAGTTGCGTACCGAACCGGGATCAGGCGCTAATGTTCCATTTTGGCGGGCGGCTTTGCTGCCAAGCGCGAGCTTGGCGAGATGTCCTACGAGCGCAGTCTGGGCGGCCTCGGCTTGTTGGTGATGGCTTTGGCCTCTCGGACGAGCGAAGACCAATTCGTGCCGAGTAGTGAGACCAACTCTCGCGCTTGTTGCCTCGGTAATGCCGGTTTCTTCCAGAAGCCTCTGCACGAGGTCGCGGCCCCGCGGTATCGGCTTAAGCGTGGCTCCAGGAGGCGTGACCCCAAACCGGGTTCAACGATACCCTTTGATATTCGTTACGCTCTATGCTGTTGATTTTTAAAGGGTGCTTGCTGCACAATTCCAAGCGCCTGATTGGCTTTTGTTAAGCGGGCGACCAGATGAAACTGTTTTTCTTTGCCCCCGATGCCTACCTAGGGTGCCGCTCAAGGCCGATTGGACAGCGGGGCTGAACGACGTCAGTAAATTCCCACCGCAATGATCAGCATGATACCGATAACCGCCAAGGCCATGACCGTGATCATTGCGGCTTCAAATAGGTCGCCGCCGTTTCTTACGTGGTTTGTCATGCTCCGACCCGCGCGTCCGCCCAATCTCTTTCTAAGCTGAGTGCTAAGCCGAAGTCAGTTCCTGCGGAATCACAATTGTTAGCAGTAGCTAAAAATGATTCGAAGTGGCCTGAGGTGTTGAAGCCGGTGCCGTTAGAGAGACGAGCAGCGAGGACGGGAACAAGCCCGCCTCGGATCGGGCAGGCCTCGTCATGTGCAGATGCAAGGAGCTACACGCGAGTATTAATCGCCGAAGAGGTCACTTGACACTGACTATTTGCGACAGGGTAGCGTCGAGCCTTTCGACCTTGAGGTGACAGGCTATGGCTCGGATTGGTTACGCTCGCGTCAGCACGGTTGATCAGGACCTCGAAACGCAACTCGCCAAGCTAAAAGCTGAAGGGTGCGAGGTCACTCGGTCAGAGAAGGTGTCGGGCGGCAGCCGCGACCGCCGCGCCGAACTGGCAACCGTTCTAGAGTTCCTCCGCCCCAGGGATGAATTGATGGTGACGCGCCTAGACCGGCTTGGCCGCGACACGCGTGACGTCCTCAACGTGATTTACGAATGCGAGCAGAAGGGCGCGTTCGTGACCGTGCTCGACCCGCACGTGTCAACGCGGGGAGAAATGGGTCATATCGTGCTTACCGTGCTTGGTATGGTCGCTCAGATGGAGCGTCGGTTCATCAAAGAACGACAGCGCGATGGCATCGAGCAGGCCAAACGCGAAGGCGTATATAAGGGCGGCAAACAGCGCCTGGCTAGAGGGCAGGTGCTGGCTCTTCGTGATCAGAACCATAATCCGACGCAAATTGCGAAGTTGGTGGGTTGCTCGCGGATGCAGGTTTATCGAATTCTGAATGAGCATGGGACGGCAAGATAGGCGACGCGCCGCCCGCTTCGGATTTAGTTATTTCTGGCTGGCAATCCCAAGTGAATTCGCTAGATAAGTCCATCCCTAATGACCAGGAGCTATTACGTGGCAGACGAAGTTTCGAACACACAGGCTGTGTTGATGGGCCTAACCGCGGATATCGTTTCGTCTTATGTCAGCAAGAACGCAGTGCCAGTCGCTTCGCTGCCTGACCTGATCCAAAGTGTGAATTCGTCGCTCGCGAAGGTCGGACAACCGGTTGTGCCCGAGAAGCCAATTTATACTCCAGCGGTAAACCCGAAGCGGTCTGTATTTCCTGACTACATCATTTGCCTTGAGGACGGAAAGAGGTTCAAATCATTGAAGCGCCACATCGGCGTGCACTACGGCCTGACGCCCGATGAGTATCGGGAGAAGTGGGGCTTGGCTCGCGACTATCCTATGGTGGCACCCAACTACGCTGCGCAGCGCTCCGCTCTGGCGAAGTCAAGCGGGCTCGGTCGAAAGGTCGGCACCAAACCGACGAAAAAAACTTCAGCCAAGCGCGGGACAAAATGAAAGCGCTCTTCGTCACACTACTTCAGTTGGTGGGGGGCTCCCTCATAGCTGCCGCTTTCCTTCAATGGGTCACATTTGAGTACCCCAACATTAATCCATTCGCCCGGGCGCGATCTTCGCGCCCGGGGTGCTATCGCAGCTGTTCAATTGGATCCTTGTCTGTCTTCTTGGCAGTACCGGAGTAGTTCTGATCGGCTTTGCTCGCAGCTGCGGCAGAGGCGATATAGCTAGCCGCTCAAAGTCACCTTCGCGGGATGTTATGATTCGCCTCGTGGCGTGGGCGGTAACGCGTCGAGCAACCGAGACACTTCCGGCTTCAGCTCACGTCTTTGGCCCGCCGTGTTTCCCAGCTGGGCGGGCTAGGCACCGCAGTAGCTCGGAACCAGTTCTTCAAGTCTTCGAGCGAAACCGAGGGAGACCATCTCTCAGTTTCACGACCGGACGGCGATCTCCACGGGCAGCGGGGAGCGCTGGTTCTGCAGCGAAGGCTGATGGCCGTCCAAAGGGTGCCGAAAGGCACGCCGGTAGCACCCACCGCGGTCCTAAACAGCTGCACAGGCGACCTTGGTTCCTCTGACGGCCAGCGAGCATCGTCAGATTAGGGGTGTGTGGTCGAGCTTTGTGGGCCATCAACTCAACACCAGCCCGGCCACCAAAACGTGACGATAGGAATTCCGTCGCTACGGCGTCAATCCTCGACAGGTGGCCCGTTCAGGGCGACCTCGGCCGTTAGCCTAGCCTGAATGAGCTTCGCCTCTCGCATGAGCGAGTTCCAATTCAAACCGATCAGGAGGGCAAGTTCGTAAGCTTGCGCCTCGGCAATGCCGGTTTCTCGAATGAGCTTCTGGACGAGCGGGGTCTTCTGATTTTCGTCTGACATCGGCTGGCTCTCTCCGGCTGGCTCTCTCCGCCTCCCAGCGGGCGCAACTTCCGAATTGGGAATTCCGTTCCCTAAAAGTTGAGGGAAAGAAAAAAGCCCGGCAGGGCTGCCGGGCTTAGAGCTTGGGCGTTTGCAGCGCCGGGGACTAAACGCGGGGGCGTTGGGGTGCCGCTGCAACGGGTGTGATTTGGCCATATCGGCAAAATCGGGTCAATCCGCATTCGCGAGGAAATGCAGTGGGCGCAATCCAGCCCTACGAGCTTGCGTCGTCTGTTTTCTCGTCCCGCCGGTCCAGCGCCTCTAACAATTCAGTGAAAGACGTCGGCAGCGTCGGTTCGACGTCCAATCCCAACTGGTTGCGCAAATTTCGGCGGTGGTGTTCCGAAGTGATCAACTGCCGGAAGGCTCGAGCAGACGCGCTAATGATGGACATTCAGTAGGGCATCCAATCGGGACCCTCAAGGACGAAACTCGATCGAGAGGGAATCGTTCCAAGAACCGGATTGTTCATGGAGACGCATTTATTCGTGCAGGTCGAAGGCGATGAACCGGCCCAACAGTATGGCCTCGTACATGATGAATTCGGTAAGTTGGCAATCGCTCTCACGGAGTCCGGCACCGACTCGGCGGACGGCAGCGATGGTTTCTTTGATCGAGACCGTTTCGCCAAACGGCGCACTTAGGAGCGCTGCATGGACAAGCTCTTTAGCGGTGCTCGCCCGCCTAGGATCGGCCTGAACGTCCACCAGCCCAACTCCACCCCTAAAACCCAAGCGCTTATCCTTGGGTCAAGGCCTACAGAAATCAACAAAAAATCTGTGTGAATAGGGTGAGGGTCGGGACTGTCTACCCGGCAGCCCGGCCCTTGAAGCCCACCGCGCAAAGTCTTGGGAGGACAGCGACCGGCGGACCTACAATTCAGGATAGTAACATGGTGGCCGACGAGAAAGAGGGTCGGCCGCTTAGCGCAACGACCGGCCCTCTTTCAGCAAAGCCTCGCAGCAGCGTCAGGAGAGACGAGGTGGGTGAGGGGACAGACACCAGTTAGCTGCAGGCTCTACGATTAACTATAGCACATATTAGCTTGCGCTGATAATCACCTTTTTGGAGAATGGACGGGAAAGTGACGAGCCAAAAAGCCGTCGCCCGACCTTGCTGGCGCTTACTGTGGCACGGCATACTGAGCGCGAGCCCGCAAAACCCAAGGGTTTCACGGTAACAGTTTCCTTAACGAGTTTGTATCTCCGGGCTGGACATTGGCGAGAGCTGTCGAATCGACTCCACAGTTTGACCATGCGGCCTATCGCCAATGGGAAACGCCCACCACAGAAATGCCACAACCCAAGCACCCGAATTCTTCCACCTCGGCGGGATAAAAAGCAATCAACTTTTGGGGTCTGCGCTTTCCACAGCTGGTCCCCCGATGGCGGCCGGAAGATTTCTGGCCACCCGAGCTTCCTGAAACACACCATGCTAGAAATGAAATCTTCAGGATAGTTTGACAGGCTCGCGCTTTGCGGAGCTCCGAAAGGCTTCGAGTTGAGGATCAGGAGAAGCTTAAGGCCTATCGACTTGTCAGACCTCATGCACCTCGATGCGCAGGATGACCCTGCCTTAAGTGCCGAAGTTGACCGACTTCTGGCGCGCCGAACGCGCGACATCCGCCTCAAAGGTGAGGTCAGGCGTCTGTTTCGGGCACGGGTCTGGTCGCAAACGGCGAAGATCATCCGCGCCTGGATGATCTGGGTGGCCTTGTTGGACGTGCTGACGCTGGCGCTCAACATGCTGATGCTCCCAAGCGCAATCGCGCAGTCCATGCTCCTGCCCGGAGCCATTATCCCCCCTGCCGTCATCGCAGTGGTACTCGTATGGCGGAAGCCGCGCCCTTCCTGGCTCGAAGGGGGTTCGCTGATTACAGGTATGTTCCTGATTTTGCTGTCGGTAGCCTTGGTCGGCGTAGCCGCTGGCGGCGAGTTCTATGAACGGCAATTGAACGTCATGCTGTTCGTAGCCATTACAGCCATCATCATCTTCGGCATCCCGCTGGTCTGGACGGTCGCGATCGCGGCGCTGGCGCTGGGACTGTATCTCGTGTTTCAGGTGCAGAATCCGGCCATTGAGCATGGCAGCGCGATCGATGGAACGCTGTTCTTCGCCAGCGGTATCTTCGCGACGGTTGCAGCCCGGCGCATCATGACAATTCTCGCTCAAAAGACTTTCCTGTTTGAGCTTCGCGACCGGCGCAGGGTCACCGAATTGGCCAAAGCGAACGACCGGCTGGAACTGCTGGCGAAGACCGATCCGCTCACAGGCATCGCCAACCGGCGCTGGATGACGGAAACGCTCGACCATCTGTGGGGAACCGACCAACGCTGCCTCGACGGGGCCGCGATGCTGATGTGCGACATTGATCACTTCAAGAAGCTGAACGATCACCTCGGCCATGCCGAGGGCGATCGCTGTCTGGTGGGGGTCGCCAACATTATCCAGGAAAACGTCAGGCGCGATCGAGATCATGTTGCCCGCTACGGTGGGGAAGAGTTCCTCGTGCTGCTGCCCGGGGTGACAGAGGAAGAGGCTGTCTCAGTGGCTGAACGGGTTCGTAAGAGCGTTGAGGCCGCCGCTTTGCCCAACCCAGGATCGCGCGTCTCGCGCAGCGTCACTCTCAGCATTGGAGTTGCAGTTCAGACCGCTGACGAAG
Organism: Mesorhizobium sp. CA6; assembly: GCF_020165035.1. Lineage (NCBI taxonomy): Bacteria > Pseudomonadati > Pseudomonadota > Alphaproteobacteria > Hyphomicrobiales > Phyllobacteriaceae > Mesorhizobium > Mesorhizobium sp. CA6. The sequence goes on from NZ_JAIUHI010000009.1 coordinate 263,723, forward strand.
CCATTTCACCGGAGCAGCTACAGGGTAAAGCGGACGCCGCACTCTATTTGGCCAAGCAAACCGGCCGAAACCGAGTGCTGCTCCACACACCCGACCCAGCGGGACGTAAACATATTCGCTCGACACGGTGATGCTCTCGAGCGGGTCCGCGATGGGCCGTTCCGGAATATGTTGGCATTTCAATTTACGTGAGTTGAATGTGCGTATTCATCATGGCTAAGCCAAGCGCCGCTCGGTGACCTGCAACGCGCGGCTCGCAGCATTGGCGAACTTCTTGCAGGTGCTCAAAGCAACGACAGGAGAATGTTATGGCCAGCGTCTTCGGAAAACTTGCTAAAACTTTCGCGGCTGGTGCTGTCATCGCGATCATGTGCGTGTCGGCAAATGCAGCCGGAATTGGCGTCAGCGCATCAGTCGGCGGCAGTGGAGGTGTTAATGCCGGGGCTGGGGCCTCCTTGGGCGGCTCCAACGGGTGAACGCCGGGCTCGGTGCCTCCATTGGCGGATCAGGTGGTGCCAATGCCGGAGCTGGTGCTTCCGTAGGCGGCTCTAATGGGGTGAACGCAGGCGCTGGGGCGACAGTGGGCGTGCGAGCGGCGTCACGGCTGGCTTAGGCGCTACGGTAGGCGGCACCAGTGGGACGGGCATCGGAGTTGGTGTTGGGGTCGGCAACGACGTTACTGCCGAGGTCGGGGTAGGAACCAATCCGAGCGGCCTGACAAGCCCGGTTAACCCGACGACTCCCAAGGTGGCCAGCGCTGTCTCTGGCTTGTCTGGCACTCAATTGGCTCGGATGAAAAAGCGTTGTGTCGATGTGCTGGGCAGTCAGGACAGCTACGATCGGGACCTGCGCCAACTGTGCCTGATGATATCGCGCCGATAGTCTGGCCTGCAGGACGGAAGTGTGAACAGGCAGGAGGCCCGTTGTGACACTCTCCTTCCTCCAGCCGGTTGGAAGTCCGCTGCAGCTAAGCGGCGGGCTTTTCGCCATACGCACTTCGTTCTGATGACATCGTGAGCGCAAGCGAGTGGCTTCGCGGTCGATCGGCGCCGCTGATTGCGCCCGGAGAATTCTGACGAAAAGGGAACCCCCGGCATCAGGCGCCCCTGGCCGCATCCTCGATCAATCTCGCCAGCAAATGGCGGAATCTTTGGTCGGACTTATCCCCGATGCTTCCTATATCTTCCGCCACCCTGCCGGGTGCACAAACCGACGCCTCCCCACTTATCGAAACGCTGACCTTGAACGCCCTTGCGTGGTTTTTCTCCACTGTTCCATTCCCGGAAATTCGGAATTCAACAGACGGCGCAATGGCGCTATCCTCGGGGCGTGGGATGGGGTCTATATCGATGGTCACCTCTCCTGCCACGTCTGCCTTGGCCGCCTCCAACGACGCGACGACGACCTCCAATAGCCAATCTCTGGCTTGGGCGCCGAAGTCCACCTTTGGAGCATTCCCATCCGCGCTCTCGTCCTGCCGATGGTGAGCTTTCTTGCCCCGCTCAAGGGCCTCTTTGAACTTGGACATTTCTGGCCGCCTCCGACCGCTCAGCGCATGAGGGATACGGCAGATCGGCCGCAGCTCTCCAATCTAAAGAACGCACACAATCCTCGGATGTTGCGCCTCGACGAAATTAGTGCTTTGCCCACGCATATCTGATGGCGCTCTACGGGCTCGCTTACTGGGTGCATAGCTGGACCGCCGTTCTGATGGCTTTTCGCAAGCGCAGGTGATCGGCATCGAAGGGGCGGAGGTCTTAAATGTCATTGGCCCGCGTGGCTTCTCGCCTTGGCGTCCAAGGTGGGTGAACTGAGCGGCAAGTTAAGCGACTTCGCACTACGCTACCTTTCGAACAGCAGCCCTGAATGGATGATCGATGGTGAAGACGTCCGGCTGGATTCCTCGCTCGATCTGGGTCCACGTGACAGGATGGGCAATAGGAAAGCCGGGCCGCGCTCGTGGCGAGAACGTACCGACTGCAGTATTGCCGCGCCCGTTGCGAAGGTAGTCGAGGAAGATGCGACCCCGTCGGGCTGCTGGATCGGCTGACAAGAGGTAACGGTCCGGCTTGGCATCGATGAGGCACTGAGCGAGCGATTTGGCCAGTTGCCGCGCCGTGTCGTGGGTCACACCCGAAGCCAGCGGAGCCGTCAGGTGAATGCCTTTGCCTCCGGTGACCTTCGGCCAACTCCGCAACCCAGCCGCTTGCATGATTTCACGTAGCGACAGCGCCGCCTCGATCACCGCATCCCATGGCACGCCTTCGCCAGGATCGAGGTCGAGCACGAGCTGGTCAGCATGCTCGATATCGCCAACCGTAGCGTTCCAGGGATGTAGCTCAACAGCGTCCATTTCGACCAACCCAAGCAGCCCGTCGAGATCATCTACCCAGACCCGAACACCTTCGCCGCCCTCGCGCTTCTGAACGCGTATCTGGTGCACCGGTCCTGGTATCGGAGGCAGCGGTCCCTTGTGATAGAAGGTGGCCCCGTGCGCATGACGTACCAGCTTCAGTGGTCTTCGTCCCAGATGGATCAGCGCTCGGTCGGCCACCCGCCGCCAGTAGCCCACAAGCTCTTCCCTGGAAGGTGAAACTGCATCGGGTAGCAGCTGGAGAATGTTCTCGCGCGGAACGCCATGTTGGCCCTCCAACCTGCGCTTGGAGGGCGACGGCGGCTTCGCCGGGATCACCTGGAGATCCTCGCGCAATCCCTTGAACACCGCCTCGCGCAAGATGCCCCGGTCTGTGACGCCACTGAATTGCACCTCCGCCAGCACCTCCGGCCGGACCCACGTTGCCTTGGGCTTTTTGATCGGCTCTGAGAGAGGTGATTTGCTGATGATGAGCGGATCGAGTCGCTCGCGAACTCGCCGGGCTGCCTCCAGCGTATAGCCGCTTTGCGCTTTTCCAGCATAAAGCAGCCGCTCGCCCTCCCATCTGCCGATATACAGGGAAGCAATGCGGCGCGGCTGCGCGCCAAGCTTTTCGACGAAAGCCACAATCGGGAACGTGTCGCTCTTGACGCACTTCACCTTGAGCCAGCTCGTTTGGACACCGGAACGGTAGGGAGAGTCAGCCCGCTTTGAGACCACCCCCTCCAGGCCCATGCGGCAGGCATGGTCGAACACGTCCTCGCCGCTAATGTCCAGGTGTTCGACAAAGGTCAGCGTTGGAGCCGTTTCCTGCAGGAGCCTGTGCAGCACGGCTTTCCGCTCGATCAGCGGCTGCTGTCGAAGGTCTCGGCCGTTGAGGTACAAAAGATCGAACGCAAAGAACATGAGCTTCGGCGAGCTCGGGTTTGCCAGCTCCCGCTCGAGAGCCTGGAAATCCGGTAAGCCAGTCTTGCCGAGGACGACCGCTTCGCCATCGAGGATTGCGGATTTGACCGATAGGTTCGCCGCCATCTGGACGATCCGTTTGTATCGATGCGACCAGTCATAGCCGCGACGCGTGAAGGCACGTGCCGCGCCGCCTTCAACGATAAGCTCGGTCCGGTAGCCATCGTATTTGATTTCGTGCAGCCAGTCCGTGTCGGCAGGAGCGTTCTCGACCAGCGTCGGTGATTGGAATTCGATGAAGGCGAGGTGACCGGTCGATTTGCGCATGCTCTCGAACTCCTGGACCGGGATTCAAACCGGGCCGGAGCAATCGGTTCCGAAGAGTTTAGCAAAATTGAATATGATCGCGGCCGCCGGCGCTGTCGGCTGCTATTTCTGAAGCTCTTCGAAACTTTGTAGGCGATGATCGAGCGCTGAGCCTCATTCGCTCAACGGCCAATCCAGCTATGACCCGCCAAAAGGGCTCGACCACCGAGGACCGAACCGTGAAAGGCGCGCCTGACCTTGAGTCTGCTGACTGCGGGCTTGGGGGCCGAAAATCGAAGGTTCCGAGTACTTCAGCCCCGGTCACCCCACCTTTCATTGGCGCGCATCCAGCAATATTTTGTACATATTTTGTATATCTATATTGACGCACTGGCGACCCTCAACGTAGCGTTGAAGGGCTGGGGCCGAACCCCCTGCGCGCAACTCAATCTCACGGGAGGACTGCACGATGAAATTTCGAGCCAGATCGGCCGCCATTGGCCTGGCCTGCATCGCCTATGCCGCGATTGTTGGATCTGTGCTGCCGGCCACGGCGGAAACGACAAAGGAACGCGTCTTGAGAGGGGGCAGGATCGTGATCGGCATCCACAACCGCGCGCCATGGGGCTACAAGAAGGAAGAAACCGGCGAGTTGCTCGGCTGGCATCCGGACCTGCTCAGAGCAGCGTTCGCCGACCTCGGCGTCAAGCAGATCGACTTCCAGGTCACCGAGTTCGGCGCGTTGATTCCTGGCTTGATGGCCGGGCGTTTCGATGCCGTGGCGTCCGGCTTGTCGATAACGCCGCCGCGGTGCCAGCAGGTCGCCTTCGGCGCTCCCGACCTGAGGCAGGACGATGCAGCGATCGTACTCGCCGGCAATCCCAAGGCGATCCATAGCTATGCGGATCTTGCCAAAAAATCCGATACCATCATGGGCGGCGGCCGCGGCAGCAACGTCATCCAGAACGCCATCGCCGAGGGCGTCCCTGCCGATCGCATCCTGCAGTTTCCCGACATCGAGACCAACATCGCGGCACTGCGCGCCGGCCGCATCGACGCCGCGGTGTTTTCTTCCCCGACGGTCATCGGGCTGCTGGCCGGCAAAAAGAGCCCCGATCTGGAGCGCGCCAACCCATTCACGACCGACGAGAAGTCGATCAGCTACGTCGCGATCGCGTTCAGGAAGGATGATGGTGACCTGCGCGACCTCTACAATCAGGGGCTGGCCAAGGTCATGTCGAACGGCACGATTGCCACCATCATGGCGAAGTACGGATTCGGCCCCACGGAAAACGTGCGGCCAGGATTGACGACCTCGCAGTTGTGCGGAGCCGCCAACTGACCGGATTGGCAACGGGAAGCCGCCCAGCAATCAACAGGACCTGGCGGCGCCGCGCGAGCCCGGGCGGCGCCTTCGCCCGCACGCCCTCGCATCACTGCCGCTCAGGATCGCTGGATGGCACGATGTCTTCGGGGATTTCCTGCCGCAAGCTCGGCCCCTTGGCCAGCCGCCTGCCAAGCGCGGAAACGAAAGCTTCATAGCGCTCGCTTGCCTTGGCGCGCGCTGCTTGGGCCATCGGCTCAGGCAAGGCCGGAGTGGTGGCAAGCCAGAAGCGGATGAAGACCGCGAGGGTTTCAACCGAGATGCCGACGTCGCGCTCCAACCGCGCGATCCGGCGATCGATCCGGTCGAGACGTTTGGAGATAGCCGCCTCGCGTTGCGCGTCGGCATCCGGAGAAAGGAAGGAGGCGATCGCCGCCTCAGCAACGAGCGACTGCGAGCGATCGCGCCGGGCGGCATAATCGACCAGCAAGGCCATCACGGCAGGGTCGAGATAGACGGAAATCTGGACCTTCTTCGTTCGTGCTGTCATGACCTTCACAGCTCCATGCCGTCGTCAGGGTCGAGCGCGATCTGGCGCGCCACGCCCCGGACAAGGCGAGCCATCCGGCTGCTGCTCGATGCGAGATTATCCGTCTCGTCAGGCGCTTCGATCTCGAATTCGTTGACGGGCGGCAGCTCCGCCGCAGCCGGGAGAAGAGGATCGAGCTCGGGCTGACGTCGCAATTCGGACTCGGTCGATTCCTCCTGAACTTTCGCCAGGGCAGTTGCGGCTGTCGTCCCGGGTGGCGGGAGCGGCAACGGAAGCGCCGTCCAATCGTCAGGCTCCGGCTCGGCTCGAGCCGTGACAGCCGGTGGCGGCAGAATGCGCTCCCGCAACCGCGGGTCTTCGAAATAGCGCGCCTTCTTCGCCCGGATCGGCGGCGTGCCGGCCAGCATGACGATCTCGTCGCCTGCCGGCAGTTGCATGATCTCGCCGGGCGTCAGCAATGGTCGCGCCGTCTCCGAGCGCGACACCATGAGATGACCGAGCCAGGGCGAGAGACGGTGACCGGCATAGTTCTTCATCGCCTTCAGCTCGGTCGCGGTGCCCAGGGCATCGGAGACACGCTTGGCGGTGCGCTCGTCATTGGTCGCGAAGCTGACCCGTACATGACAGTTGTCCAAAATAGAATTGTTTGGGCCGTAGGCCTTCTCGATCTGGTTGAGCGACTGCGCGATCAGGAAGCTTTTCAATCCATAGCCGGCCATGAAAGCGAGCGCGGATTCGAAGAAGTCGAGTCGTCCCAGCGCCGGGAACTCGTCCAGCATCAGAAGCAATCGATGGCGATCTGTCCTGGCCTGCAGATCCTCGGTCAGACGGCGGCCGATCTGGTTGAGAATGAGACGGATCAGCGGCTTGGTACGGCTGATGTCGGAGGGTGGAACAACGAGATAGAGCGTCGCCGGACGAGGATCGGCGACCAGGTCGGCGATGCGCCAGCCGCATGCGCGCGTCACCTCCGCCACCACCGGATCGCGATAGAGCCCAAGGAAGGACATCGCGGTCGAGAGCACGCCGGAGCGTTCGTTGTCCGACTTGTTCAACAACTCACGGGCCGCGCTGGCGATGACTGGATGCGGACCGCCCTCCCCCAGATGCTGCGTCGTCATCATCGAGGCCAACGTCGATTCGATCGGCCGCTTCGGATCGGACAGGAATGCCGCGACGCCGGCAAGCGTCTTGTCCGGTCCGGCATAGAGCACATGCAGGATCGCGCCGACCAGGAGCGCGTGGCTCGTCTTTTCCCAATGGTTGCGCCGTTCAAGCGAGCCTTCGGGGTCAACCAGGATGTCGGCGATGTTTTGCACGTCACGGACTTCCCATTCACCGCGGCGAACCTCGAGCAAAGGGTTGTATGCGTCCGACCTCGCATTGGTCGGATCAAACAGCAGCACCCGGCCGTGGCGGGCGCGGAAGCCGGCGGTCAGATCCCAGTTCTCGCCCTTGATGTCATGGACGATCGCCGAGCCAGGCCAGGTCAGCAGCGACGGCACAACAAGCCCGACACCCTTTCCCGAACGCGTCGGCGCAAAGCAAAGCACATGCTCAGGCCCGTCGTGGCGCAGATAGTGAGTTCCATAGCGCCCCAGCACCACGCCGTCGGGGGCAAGCAGGCCTGCCGCCTGCACCTCGCTCCTTTCGGCCCAGCGCGCGGAGCCATAGGTCGCGACCTTCGTCGCCTCGCGAGCACGCCACAGCGACATGCCGATCGCTACGGCGATCGCGATGAAGCCGCCCGAGGCGGCAATCAGACCGCCGCGCGCGAAGATGGCCGGTGCGTAGGCGTCGTAGAAATACCACCACCAGAAGATGGCGGGCGGATAATAGACTGGCATGCCGTCAATGACGAACCAAGGCGTTCCCAACCGTTCCTGGTAGCCCAGCTGCCAGGCCGACCATTGCGTCGAGGCCCAGATCGTGAGGAGCACGATCAGGAAGACAACGACGATCTGTCCCCAAAGGACTTTCGTTCCCGACATTCGCTTCTCCTTGTGCCGAGAGGTCAGCAAGGTTGGCGCGAGATTCAACAGCGGGCTCACGCCGATCGCGTCGTGTCGTAATGTCGGCAAGGAAGACAGGGAATCGGGAAGCCCAAGAGCCCGGGGCGCGAGCGAGGGCGCCGTCCTCTTGGACTGCGCATTTGATTAGCAGACGCCATACGCGAACGCGTATATATGATTTATATACGCATTTGCGTATACGGCACATCTATACGCGATCAGGTATATTGCAAAACCATACGCGATCGCGTATATATAAGCTCCAGGAGACTATCATGACCGACCAGATCGCTCGCAACGAAAAGCAACTCGGCGCCATTCTGCGTCGCGCCCGCAGGCAAGCCGATCTCACGCAAGAGATGCTTGGCAGCCAAATCCATCTGCGTCAGGCCACCGTGTCTCGCCTTGAAGCCGGCGAGCCGGCAGTGCAGCTCAGTACGTTGATGGCTGCGCTCTCCGCCCTCGACCTTGAACTCGTCGTTCGCCCGCGCAGCAAAAGCAGCGCGACCGAGATCGCGGACCTGTTCTGATGGCGCGGCGGCCGGCTCACACGCCGCTAAATGTCTTCGTGAACGGTCGGCTGGTGGGCGTGCTGCGCAGGCAATCCACCGGCGCCGTGGACTTTCAATATGCCCGCGAATGGCTGGACTGGCACGGTACCTTCCCTGTCTCGCTTTCGCTTCCCTTGCGGGAGGACCGCTATATCGGCGCGCCTGTAGTCAACGTCTTCGACAACCTGCTTCCCGACAATGACGCCATCCGCAAGCGGATTGCCGAACGTGTCGGCGCAGATGGCACCGACGCCTACAGCATGCTTGCCGCCCTCGGCCATGACTGCGTCGGCGCATTGCAATTCCTGCCTGATGGCGTCGATCCCGGCAGCCCTGGTAGCAGCGAAGGCAAGCCGGTCAGCAAAAAGGAGATTGCCGGGATAATCGCAAACCTCGCTGTCGCCCCGCTTGGCCTCGGCGAGGATGAGGATTTCCGCATCTCGATCGCCGGCGCCCAGGAAAAGACGGCGCTGCTACGCAAGGACGGACGCTGGTACAAGCCGGTCGGCACGGCGGCGACCACCCACATCCTGAAACCGCAGATCGGCAGGTTGCCGAACGGCATCGATCTCTCCAACAGCGTTGAGAACGAATATCTGTGCCTTAAGCTGATCGACGCGTTCGGCGTTCCCGCCGCCAGAACTGAGATCGCCGACTTCGGGGAGCGCCGTACGCTGATCGTCGAGCGGTTCGACCGGTTGTGGGCCAGGGATGGCCGTCTCATGCGCCTACCACAGGAGGATATGTGTCAAGCACTGTCGGTCCCGCCAACACGCAAGTACCAGTCAGAGGGCGGTCCCGGCATGCCGTCGATTATCGAGCTTCTTAAGGGCAGTGACAGGCCCGAAGACGACATCTCTCTGTTTTTGCGTGCTTGCATAATATTCTGGCTCATTGGCGCGACCGACGGTCACGCGAAGAACTTCAGCATTTTTCTCGGGCCCGGCGGGCGGTTTCGGATGACGCCGCTCTATGACGTGCTGACCGCGCAGCCCAGCCTTGATGCTGGACAGATCCCCCGCAAGAAATTCAAGCTGGCGATGTCTGCCGGCAAGAGCCGGCATTATTCCATACATGAAATTGTGCCCCGCCATTTCATGCAGACCGCCGAGGTTTCCGGCGTGGGGAGATCCCTGATGCGCAAGATTTTCGAAGACATCTCCGCAAACGCCGAGAGGCGGATCGAGGCCGTGATTTCGTCGTTGCCACGTCACTTTCCCGCGCAGCTCGTCGAGTCGGTCAGGTCGGCGATAATCAGGCGCGCGGCAATCCTCGGCGAGATACACTGATCAAGCTCAGTGGGCGGCCGCACAAGCATTCAGGGTCACCCAACCTTGACATTTGATATCGAGATCCCCTGCTGCGCAGCTAAAACTGCCCTTTCTCGGTACACCGGATCGTATCTTCCCAAATCTCTTGGCGCAGCTTCGCCCCCTTTCGCCAGGCTGTCCCGCGCGGTGACGAAGGCCTCTTATGGTTCGCCGATCCCTCGCGCGGCTCGGGCGTGCAGGCACATAAGTGACGGGCAGGCCGGCGCGACCGACCAGCGAGGCCCGAGGTGCCGCCGAACGCCAAGTCTCCATGCCGCGATTGTGTCGGCGTCCAAGTCGTCAGCACCACGGCTCAGGAAAACCGTGAGATCTGCTCCCAAAGGATTCTCGCGGCGGACATGGCAGGATCATTCGTTCAACTGCTAGAGACCTAGCCCGCGCTTGCGGGCAAAGCTCCAATCGGCGCCTCCGTCGCCGCGAACAACACCGGAGACGTGATTGCCGAGATGGCGTTCCAACGAAGGCGTCCAGGGCACGAGTTTGAAGCCGAGACCGTCATCGATCATCGCGAAACGGCCGGACGCAAGCGCAAAGCGCTGGCTGTAGGTACCGGACACGGACTCGCCAGGTGCGGCACGGTTGAACGAACGGCCGGTCTGGGCCGCGATCCTGCCGCCCAGCGCGTCGAGTTCCCTTCGACGCAGCGTGTCGATCAAGTTGCCAGCAAAGACGGTCCCGCCCGGCCGCCGCTCCGCCAGCCCCAGTCCGACCAGGTGCTCGGCGCGCCGATCGAGCGCCTGGCGCACCTCAGCGCCGAAGCCGCCGTCGGAAAGAGCCGCCGCAGGACGGGCAAGCGCCTGGCGGTCGAGCCAGGTCGCCCCGTCCGCAACGACCTGTCTGTCGATATCGAGATCGGAGCGCACGGCAAGCGCCAGCCGCCGGCGGCCCTGAGCATCCTCGAATTTGCGCAGTTCAACGACTGAGCCCGGCGCGCCGTCGCCCGCCGCCTCGAGATCGGCGAGCCGGACGTGATGACAACGTCCGTCGACGCCATCAATGACCGCATAGGCCGTGCCCTTGAGTTCGTCATCCAGTCCGCGCTCGATCAGACGGCCGACAATCGTCTCGTCGATGGTCTCAGCGGCCAGCACATAGCTGGCGCTCGCGCGTTCGATATCGTGGACCGAGAATGCGCGATGCATGCGTTTGACGATGTCGCCGCGCTCACCCATCGCGCGCAGCGTCGCCTCGGCTCTGTCGCTGAGGATCCATTGGCCAGGACCAAGCTGCTCGGCGAGGCCGAGCGTTTCCAGCCTGCGCAGCCGCCCGATCTTTGGCGCCATGAATTCATCAGGCTGGCGATCCGCATGTGGCGCGAGATCTATGACACCGTTGTCGCGCGCGTCGCGGAGCAACTGGCGGTCGAGCCCGGTCCACCGCTCGGCCTCGACCTGCCGCTCGACGTGCCGGCGGATCTCAAGATCCGACCGGGGGCCGAGCTCCTGCGTGACGAGGTCACTGGCGCGATCGCGCATGCCACGGCTGATATAGTCGCGCGAGATGACCAGGTCCTGGCCGTCGTCGGCCCGGCCGCGCAGGATGACGTGGACATGGGGATTGTCGGTGTTCCAATGGTCCACCGCGACCCAGTCGAGCGACGTGCCGAGATCCTCCTGCATCCGACCCATGAGATCACGGGTGAAGGATTTCAGGTCGGCCATCTCGGCGGCATCCTCGGGCGAGACGATGAAGCGGAAATGATGCCGGTCGTCCTTGCAGCGATCGACGAAATCCGCAGTCGACGCATCGTCGACCTCCGGTCCGAACATTCGGGCTTTCGTGTCGTCGCGTGTGACGCCCTCGCGGCGCAAATAATTGAGGTGGGTCGCCAGCGGCGCGCCACGTTTCGAATGGCGGACCACGCGGGTCTTGATCGTGGCGAGGCGGGAGCGGCCGGTGAGGAAGCGATTGGCTTGAACGCTCGCTGCCCTGCCGCGTCCGAACTGCGAGCGCTTGCCTGTCCCGATCCGGCCTGACCGGGACACGCTGCCGCCAGCCTTTTGCGCTGCCGCAAGCGCTTGGGCGATGAAGGGCCGCGACGATTGAGCTCGCGTCGAGCGAATGAGGCCTGGACGGATACGGAACTCGTGCTCATCAGACACGGCGCCCGCCCTCACCTTGCCATAAGTACGGCAAATACAATAATTTGCATGTTCTCAGCACATTGCGCCGAGGCGCCGCAATGTGCGAGAAACGGCAAAAAACCCAATAAATGCAACCAACCGACCGCAGCACAATGTGCGCCCTTTTATCTTGCCATCCCTCGGTTGTTGCCTTGTGCCCTATGCGCCTCAAAGGCCACGACGCCCAAAGAGGCGCCGGGGCGCGATTTGGCGGAGACTTCATCATCGCCGCGATGTCCGGACGTAAGACCCGGTGAACAGTCGGCGCGGCTGCGAACTGGCCGCAAAAAGTTTGCGCACCAACAGTGACGATGAGACCTCGACAGAAGCGTGCTCGCCGGACGAGAGACCGGAATCGGTCAAGGACCCGGACCGCACTATGAACAGCGGCGCGAGGTTCCAAGTGATGGCCTTGGCATGACCGGCGGTGAGCGCGCCGGGCGCATCACCGCCGCGCCACAAAGGGCGAAGCTTCGCAACATAGGCCCGGGTTTCTGCCGGCAGCGGGAGGCCCTTCAAGGAGGCTTCGTAGCGCCCCGGCCCCGCATTGTAGGCGGCCAGGAAGCCCGGTGAACCGTATCGATCATAGAGCTCGCGAAGATAGGCGGTGCCGGCAAGGATGTTGTCGTGCGGATCGTAGGGATCGCTGCCGAGTTGGTGACGAAGACGCAGTTCGGCCCAGGTTGCGGGCATGATCTGCATCAGACCCACTGCACCCTTGCGCGACACGGCGCGTGGGTCGCGGGCGCTCTCGATGTGCATGACTGCCCGTATCCAGAGCTGAGGAATACGGAAGCGATGCGATGCCTCGGCGATATGGGTGGCATATGGATCGTCCGCAGGCATACGTGGCCCCGGGGCGCTCTGTGCGACGGCCTCCGTCATCGCGTGACAAAAAATCAGCATGCCAGCGATAAGCCGACGTGCTTGCCTCCGACCAGTCACCCAGCTGACGGGGCGGCTTTCGTGCGCATATTTCGGCGCCGATGGCGCCCTCATCGAGCACGCTCCGGCCGCCATTTCGGCCGGATCCAGCGCAGCGACCAGGAACCGTCATCGGAGCGGAAGAGACCGGCGCGAAAGCGTCGACCAAACAGCGGATCCTCCAGTCGGCAAGACAGATAGTCACCAGCCGTTTGCCCGGTTTCCTTCCAAGCCGCGCCGACCTCGGGGCCGCTGCCGTCGCCGATGTGAATGCGAAAATCCGGCGCATTGCCGTTGGACGTCCTGATCGGGACAAGCACCAGCGCGACGTCCACGAGCAGTGTTCGAATGCGTCCGGAGTAACCGGATTCCGTTTCATGGAAGACGCCGATTTCGGCCATGGTCTGTCTCCTTCCTTTTGTTGGCTGGGCTGAATTTCAGTTCGCGGGAGCAAGCCAGGTGAAGTGGCCATCGCCCCTCTCGTCGGTCCAAAGCGGCGTTGCGCGCCCAATGATCGAGCTCGCCGGGAACGGGCCGAAGTAGCGGCCGTCGAGACTGTCCTGGACATCCCGGTTCATGACGAAGATTTGGTCGGCGGCGATGATGTGGCAGCCCTGCCAGTCAGGCAGCGCGCGTCCCTTGCGATCGCGCTCCAGTGCGGTGCCCATCGCGATTCCGTCGACCATGATGACGCCAGCAACGCGACAAACTTCCTGTCCAGGAAGCGCTTCGATGTGCTTCAGCATTGGCACGCCGAGCGGAAGGTAACCGCGCTCGGCGGCGAACCGAGCGACGATCTCCGGCGGTTCGATGACGGCGAGCGCGCCGGCCGTTGGAACGGCCATTCTCCGGATCGCATAGAGCCCGAGGGGTGCGCTGGCCGATGCGTTCCATAGCAGCAGCGGCGGCATTTCCACAGCAGCTGGAGCGACGATCGCGGCAACGGCTGCAAGCGTCACGGCCATGCAGGCGGCGCGGCTCATGATGTCGCTCGCTTGCGCAACAGAAAGGCCCGGTGCTGCTCGAGCGAATAGACACGCGGCGTTCCGCCGGCAACCAGTCGGTTGTGGGACTGACGCCAATAGTCAGGGGCGGCATCGACCGGATCGAGGCCGATCGCCTCGATCGCATCGATCAGTTGAAGAACCCGCTCAACCTGGTCCCAGCCTGCGATCTTGAGCAGGATCTCGGCGCCTGGCCGGATGTAAGGCAGCGTCTGATAGGGTTCAGCGGGCAAGACGGCGCGCACGATGTCGATGCGCGAAACGATGGTGCCAAAGTCATTCGCCGCCCAGCGGACGAACGCAAAAACGCTGCCCGGCGCAAATCCCACGACGCGACGCCGCGTGTCGATGATCGTCTGATCGGCAGGGCGTCCGAAGCGGATGCGGTGCTCGATCCGTTTCTCGATCCAGATCAGCTCCACCATCGTGAGGCCGGTGCGCGGCGTCGATTGAGGAGACCGCGTCATGCGTCGCCTCCACCGCGTCGGCCGACAAATCGCGGCTTTTGCTCCCCGCCCCCAGGCTGCGGCTTGTGCGCAAGACTGTTAGATTGAGAGTTAGACTCCAAGTTAAGAGCGCGATTTTTCGTTTCGGGTCCGTTCCTTAAGGCCGATCGCGGTTCCCGAAAGCACGAGGAAGCGGTTCCCGATGGCACGATAGTTCGGGTTCCCGATGGCACGACGCTGTCCACAGGCCTCGGCGCGGGTTCGAAAGCCAACAACACACGGCCGCTGGCTTCGACCTCCGTGAACAGCAGATATCCCGGCAAAGGCTGGCGACGCACGATGTCACGCAGCTCGAAGGCGAAGCGCTTGAGCGGCGAGAGGCTGCCGGATTTCCGATGCAGGTGGCTGATGCCGAAACGCCAGCCGGCGCGCTGGCGCCCGCCATGCTTTCGTACCAGGCGATAGAGCCAACGCTCCAGGCCGCCGGTCAGCCCGAAATAGGCCCGGTCTATCGTCAGGATCAGCGCGTCGTCCATGACGGCGCGATAGAACCAATCTGGCAGGATCAGCTCGACGCCAAGCGGGCGGCCGTTTCGACCCGAGCGCTCCTGCCATTCATTGATCCACGAGAAGCGATGACGCCGGCCCTCGGCGGGTTGGCGGATGGAGGTGACGACGCTTGTCGACTGCAGGCGATCGAGCGCCGCCTTGAGGCGCAGGTAGTCTCGCTTGGAGACCCCGCGGCCGATGAAGGTAAGCATCTCGTATGGCGTCGCGGCCATCAGGCGGGATGTGCGCAATCCGGCGTCCCGCGCGCTGACGATCTGGCTCGCGGCCCAGATCAGGATATCGGCATCCCAGATCGTCGCCATGCCGTGATCGGGCATCGCTTCGACACGGATCGCGACATCGCCGGCGTGAAAGTCGATCGGCGCGATGCGCCTGGATTTGGCGAGGGAGAAGAAGGGATAGGCCATGAGGTCCTGCGCATCGCGAGGCGCGACCACGCCCGGCAGCGCCTGGAACAGGTCGAGCTGTTCGCGCTCCAATGGTGGGCGTAGTCGTGCCGACAAGCGGGAAATCAGCGGGCTCAGCGCCTTTCGCGCCCGGCATAGGGGATCAGGCGGGCGGCCTGAGGCTTGGCGGGCAGCACCGAGCCATGCGGATCGGACGTCGATGTCATCGCGCCGCGCTGAACCCAGAGCTGGAGGTCATCGACGGCGTAGACCACGCGGCCGCCAAGTTTGCGATAGGCAGGCCCGGTGCCGTAGGTGCGATGTTTCTCAAGCGTGCGCGCCGAGAGACTGAGGAAATGCGCGGCTTCAGAAGTGCGCAGGTAGCGCGGCGGCAATGGCGCGGCGTCGGCGTTCATGAGGTTTCTCCTTCCGGCCGTTGCGGTTGAACGGCGATCGATGGCCAGGATGGAGGAGCAAGGGCACGATGATCAGGTGCGCAATTGAGGGGCGCTATTTCGCACCGCTAGGAGGCCTTCGGAAGTGGCGCCGTCGCCTGCAACGACCGGCGCCAGCAGCGCTCAACCATCTTCCAGGCCATCGCGGATCAAGCGACGCATTCGACGACAGGAAGCCTGTCGTGGCGGCCGGCGGCGCGGAGAGCTTGCGCGATCACCGGCAGAAGACGCCCCGCCCGATGCCGGGCGAGGCGTCTACCGATTCACTCGCTATTACGGCGGTTGGGGCGGGACCAGATGAGGCTATGGCCCTCGCCTTCCTCGTCGGCGAAGAGGTTGGCGTAGATCGGAGCGGTGAAGCTCGGGTCGTCCAGCTTGAGTCCGAGATAGTCGCGGCCCTCGTTGGAGCGCTTGGACCAGGCGGCGCCGATCTCGGCCTTGCCGACCACGACACGGTGGCTTGGAGCGTTCTCGCCGCTGGCCCGGGTGTCGGGGACGATGCGCACGCCCTTGGCCTGGACGCTGAGGGTGACGATCTCGCCGGTGAACTCGTTCGCATTGGTCTTCTTGAAGCTGCCGATGGTAGCCATTTTCAGTCTCCGTTCTCGTTTCCGAGCCCGCACCATGCGGCCTCGATG